>NZ_JBHWVI010000161.1:0-19813 GCF_042737005.1 Streptomyces sp. NPDC060027 | reverse complement strand
TGGTACGGCTGGTTGCCGTCGAAGCCGTTGAGGGCGATGACGAAGGGCAGGCCGCTGTTCTCGAAGTAGTCGACCGCGGGGAAGCAGTCGGCGAGACGCCGGGTGTCCACGAGGACGATGGCGCCGATGGCGCCGCGGACCAGGTCGTCCCACATGAACCAGAAGCGGTCCTGACCCGGCGTACCGAAGAGGTACAGGATCAGGTCCTGGTCGAGGGTGATACGGCCGAAGTCCATGGCGACGGTCGTCGTCTTCTTGTCTCCGGTGTGCGTGAGGTCGTCGATGCCCGCCGAGGCGGACGTCATGACGGCCTCGGTACGCAGCGGGTTGATCTCCGAGACGGCGCCGACGAACGTGGTCTTGCCCACGCCGAAGCCGCCCGCCACCACGATCTTCGCGGACGTGGTGGAGCGGGAAGGCCCTCCGCTAGAGCTTGCGAAGTCCACTGAGCACCCTTTCGAGCAATGTCACGGCTGGCTGGCCGCCGGCGCTCTCGTCGCCGCCCGGCTGATGAATGGCGACCAGGCCCGCTTCCGCCAAGTCGGCGACGAGGATCCTGGCTACACCGAGAGGGATGGTCAGCAGGGCCGAGATTTCGGCCACCGACTTGATCTCCCGGCAGAGGTTGCAGATGCGCTGATGCTCGGGCAACTGGCCCTGCATCTGGTGCGGCTGCGCGGTGGTGTGCACCAGTGCCTCGATGGCGAGCTGGTAGCGGGGCCTGGTGCGGCCACCCGTCATGGCGTAGGGACGCACCAGGGGGTTGCTCGACGACCCCGCGGGCGACGGCTCGGGTGAGCGTCGCTGCGGCTGTACGGGCTGGATACGCGGTGCCGACGGCTGGTCGTACGGAGACGGCCCGGGACCCTGCGGACCCTGGGGCGGGTACGGCTGCCGTCGCTGGCTGGGCGCGGAGGGAAAGTTGTACCGGTTCGGGTCCTGCGAACCGTCGCCCTGGCCGCCCTGCCCCTGGCCGGGGCCGTACGACCAGTTGCCCGAAGACGAACCGCCTGGGGGTGTTACCACTTTCTCCTCCTCCGACTGTGCCGGGCACCCATTACTGTGGGACCGCGTCCCGAAACCTTACGGCCACGGGACGCGAATTCGCACCGTCTGTCTATTAGTTGAGAAGGCCGCCCTGGAGCTCCGCACGGAGATCCGGAGTAAGGACCGTGCCCGCGCGGTCCACCAGAAGGGCCATCTCGTACCCAATGAGACCGATGTCCGCCTCGGGGTGTGCAAGTACCGCGAGTGACGAACCATCGGAAACGGACATGAGGAAGAGGAATCCTCGCTCCATCTCCACAACCGTCTGGTTCACATGGCCGCCCTCGAAGATACGGGACGCACCCGCGGTCAACGAGGTCAGACCGGACGCGACGGCCGCCAGCTGGTCGGCGCGGTCGCGGGGAAAGCCTTCGGACATAGCCAGAAGGAGTCCGTCGGCGGAGACCACCACCGTGTGCGACACCCCGGGGGTGTTGTCCACGAAATTGGTGATCAACCAGTTCAGGTTCTGTGCCGCCTGGCTCATCGGGCTCACACTAACGCTCCTGGTTGTAGGTGCTGTCAGAACCGAAGCCCTGACCGTTCGTCTCAGTACCTGCATTGCGTCCCCGCTCCACGCCGCGGCGCAGGTTGCTCAGCCTGCCCCGGACGTCCTCAGGAGCGCGGGAGACCTGGGGGCCGCCCTGGGGTGTCGATTCCGCGGTTCCCTCGACCAGGTTGGCCTTGGGCACCCGCCGCGGCAGACCGGACGGGGTGACCCCGCCCGCCTTGGGCTTCTTGAGCGACTCGGCGCGCTGCCACCGGTCGTCGTTGGACGAGCGCCAGTCGCCGCCCGCGTTCCCGGAGGAAGCCGGCGCCGCCTGCTCCCTCGCCTGCTCCACGGAGCGCCCGCCGTTGCCGTTGCCGCCCGCGGTGGATCCGCGGCGGGGCAGTCCGGCGTCGGTCAGCGTGTGGGGGGCCGAGGGGGCCGGTCCCGGACGGTTGAAGCCTACGCGGTCCTGCTCACTGACGTCGGCGGCCTGCGACGATTCCGGTTCCGGAGCGTACTCGGATCGATACGTACCCTGGTACGCGTCCTGCTGCGGCCAGTCGTCCTGGTAGGACGGCTCGTCGAAGTTCGACCGGGCCTCCGGGGCGCCACCGCCCATGCCCGCGCGATCCTGCTGGACCGGCTCCGCATAGGAGGGCTCAGGGTAGCCGCCGTTGGACGGGAAGTACGCCTCGTCATACGCAGCCTGCTGCGGCTCCTCGTACGACGTCTGCTGGTCGTACGTGGTCTGCTGCTCCTCGTGCACGCCCTGTCCGCCGTCGTACGCCGCCGGGCCGCCGTTGAAGGACGGCTGTCCGTTGTCGTAGGCGGGCTGCTGGGCGTCGAAGCCGTCCGCGTAGCCCTGGGGGCCCTCGATGGCCTCCATGCCCTGCGCCTGGGCCTCCAGGGCCGCACGGCGCTCCTCGCGCATCAGCGAGCGGCCCACGGGGTCGAGGTCGCGGATGTCGTCCGGAACCTCGTAGCGGCTGTCGTCGAAGCCGAGGTCCGCGGCGGTCAGCACAGGCTGCTGCTGCTGCGGAACCCCGAAGTCCTCGCCCTGGAACGAGTGCTGCTCGGGAATGATCTGGGACACGGTGAACTCGTCGCGCATCGGCTGGTGCTCGCCGCCGCCACCGTGGGTGATCGCGTCGGGAAGCATGACCAGCGAGGTGGTACCGGCCTGCTCGCCGGAGGGGCGCAGCTGGACACGGATGCCGTGCCGGTCGGACAGCCGACCGACCACGAAGAGGCCCATGCGCTGAGAGATCGCGGCGTCCACGGTCGGCGGGTTGGCCAGCTTGTGGTTGATGTCCGCGAAGTCCTCGGCGGTGAGGCCGATGCCCTTGTCGTGGATCTCGACCATGATGCGGCCGTCGGGGAGACGGGTCGCGGTGACACGGACCTTGGTCTGCGGGGAGGAGAACGTGGTCGCGTTCTCCAGGAGCTCGGCGAGCAGGTGCACGAGGTCGGTCACGGCGCGGCCGTGGATCTCGGCCTCCGGGACGCCCGAGAGCTCGATGCGCTCGTACTGCTCCACCTCGGAGGAGGCGGCGCGCAGCACGTCGACCAGCGGGACCGGCTGGTCCCAGCGGCGGCCGGGCTCCTCGCCGGCGAGGACCAGGAGGTTCTCGCCGTTGCGGCGCATACGGGTCGCGAGGTGGTCCAGGCGGAAGAGGTTCTCCAGCTGGTCCGGGTCGGCCTCGTTGTTCTCCAGGTCGGTGATCAGGGTCAGCTGGCCCTCGATCAGCGACTGGTTGCGGCGCGACAGGTTGGTGAAGATCGCGTTGATGTTGCCTCGCAGGAGAGCCTGCTCGGCGGCCAGTCGTACGGCCTCGCGGTGGACCTGGTCGAAGGCGCGGGCGACTTCGCCGATCTCGTCCGTGGTGGTGATCGGGATGGGCTGCACGCGGGTGTCGACCCGGCCGGGGTCGGTGCGCGAGAGCTGGTCGACCAGCATCGGCAGGCGCTGCTCGGCGACGTTGAAGGCCGCGTTGCGCAGCTGGCGCATCGCGCGGCTCATCTGGCGGGCGACCATGCCGGCCAGGATGAACGCGGCGAGCAGGGCGACCACGACGATGGCGCCGGTGATGAAGGCGTCGGTCTGGGCGGCGTCGGCGATGTCCGAGGCCTCGGCCACCGCCTTGTCGGAGAGGTCCGACTCGATCTGACGGTAGGCGTCGTACTTGGCGGTGTTGACCGCCCACCAGTTCTGCGGGGTGACGCCCTTCGCGGTCAGCGCGGCGCGGTCGGCCTCCAGCGGGGACCTGAGCTGCGCGAGCTTGGTGACCATGGCGGTGTCGCCGGACGGCGGCGGCACGTAGTTCGGGTCCGCGGACGCCGCCTGCTTGGCCTGGTCCGTCAGGTCGGCCTTGACCTTCGCCTGGGCCGCGCTCAGCTTCGTGGCGTCGGCCTCGGTGCCACCACCGATGTACTCCTCGACCGCGATGCCTTCGAGGTAGGCGTACGAGGAGAGGGCGACACGCTGGCTGGCGAGGCTGCTCAGACCGGGGCCCGGCTTGATCAGCATGTGCATACCGATGGACCGCTCCAGCGACAGCGCGGCCTTGGACAGCGAGATCGCGTAGACCGTACGGCCGTAGCTGGTGATGTTGCCGGTGCCCAGACCGAGCTCGTTGGCGAACTCCATCAGCGGGTGCTGGATCTGGAGGTAGCCCTCTTCGGTCTTCACACCGTCGAGCTTGGTGGAGTACGCGAGCTTGCGCAGGGTCACCAGGCCGGGCTCGACCTTGCGGAAGACGTCGAGGCGTCGCTCCAGGCCCGCCGTCTTCGGCATGTTCTGGGCGGCCTCGTCGAAGGCGTCGGCCGCCTCGTCCGTCTGCCTGCGCGCCTTGATGACGTCGGCGTCCTTCTCACCCTTGCCGGCCAGCATCGGGGCCGCGCTGACGTCCCGCTCGACGAACAGCTTGTCGCCGTAGGTCAGGGCCGCCTCGACCAGGCGCGCCGTCTTCTCGGCGTCCTGGGCCTCCTGCCAGGTGTCGATCGAGCTCTTCACCTGGAAGCCGCCCATGACCAGGCCGACGATCACGGGTATGAGCAGGATCGCGTTCAGCCTCGTCGGCACGCGCCAGTTGCGCGGGGAGAGACGGCCGCCGCTCGGCGCGGGCGCCGGCATGGGCTCCGGGCCGGGCACTTGTGCGGGCGCCGCTCCGCGCGGCGGCGGGGTGAAGTTGCCCCGTGCCGACGGCTCGGGACCGTTCATGCTTCGCCTCACTCGACCAACAACCTCTCGGCGTCGGCACCTACGTTGTGCCGCGGTATCTACCAGCGCCCTTGACTACTGGGCAGTTCAGCGCATTCCAGCACGTCAGGCGGCGCCCTTCCAAACACTCGGAATCGATGATTCCGAGTGGCACCGACCACAGATAAAACGGTCATAAAGAGCGAGCCCCGCCAAAAGGCGGGGCTTTCATGAGCGCAGCGGCACCAGGTGACCGCGATGCGTGGCGGGGTCGGTGAAATTCTCTGTCGAAACGTTATGAACACTGTGGCCGACCGTGTCAAATGACACAGTCGGCTCCAATGCGTCTACGACAACTTCCATAGGGAGCCGTCGACTTGGCCGCTACCGCAGCCGGGCCATCAGGGCGTGCTCGACCAGCGTGATCAGCGCCGACTTCGCGTCCGCGCGGTGGCGGGCGTCCGTCGTGATGATCGGGGCGTCCGGACCGATCTGGAGGGCCTCGCGGACTTCCTCGGGCTGGTACGGCTGGTTGCCGTCGAAGCCGTTGAGGGCGATGACGAACGGCAGGCCGCTGTTCTCGAAGTAGTCGACCGCGGGGAAGCAGTCGGCGAGCCGCCGGGTGTCCACCAGGACCACCGCGCCGATGGCGCCGCGGACCAGGTCGTCCCACATGAACCAGAAGCGGTCCTGGCCCGGCGTACCGAAGAGGTACAGGATCAGGTCCTGGTCGAGGGTGATACGGCCGAAGTCCATGGCCACCGTGGTGGTGGTCTTGTCCCCGGTGTGGGTGAGGTCGTCGATCCCCGCCGAGGCGGAGGTCATGACGGCCTCGGTACGCAGCGGGTTGATCTCCGAGACGGCACCCACGAACGTGGTCTTGCCGACACCGAAGCCACCCGCTACGACGATCTTCGCGGAGGTGGTCGCCCGGCCTCCGTCAGAGCTTGCGAAGTCCACTGAGCACCCTTTCGAGCAAAGTCACGTCCGGCGCGCCGCCGTTGTTCTCATCGCCGCCAGGCTGGTGAATGGCGACGAGTCCGGCCTCCGCGAGGTCCGCGACGAGGATCCTGGCCACACCGAGAGGCATGGACAGGAGGGCCGACACCTCGGCCACCGACTTCACTTCCCGGCACAGGTGGCAGATGCGCTGATGTTCGGGGAGCAGCCCCATCAGCTGGGCCGGATCGGCCGTGGTGCTGATCAGTGCCTCTATGGCGAGTTGGTACCGCGGCCGGGTCCGGCCGCCGGTCATCGCGTACGGACGTACCAGCGGCTGGTCGCCCTCGTCCCCGTACGGCTCAGCGTACGGATCATGAGAGGCGGTGGGCGGGGTCATGAATCCTCCGGGCGGGACAGCAAGTCGGTCAGTCGTGCCGTCTGTTGGGGCCGGTGGGGGGATTGTGGCGGCCGGACGGTGATTTCGTGCGGTGTCTGGATCCGGCGGCGGTCAGTGAAGCAGACTGCCTTGTAGTTCGGCGCGCAGGTCCGGAGTGAGGACGGCGCCCGCACGGTCGACGAGCAGTGCCATCTCGTAGCCGACGAGACCGATGTCGCACTCCGGGTGGGAGAGGACCGCGAGGGACGATCCGTCCGAGACGGACATCAGGAAGAGGAAGCCGCGCTCCATCTCCACGACCGTCTGGGCCACCGCTCCGCCCTCGAAGATCCGGGAAGCCCCGGCGGTCAGCGAGGTGAGTCCGGAGGCCACGGCCGCCAGTTGGTCGGCGCGGTCGCGGGGGAAGCCTTCAGACATTGCCAGAAGGAGTCCGTCGGCGGACACGACGACGGTGTGGGACACCCCGGGGGTGTTGTCCACAAAGTTGGTGATCAACCAGTTTAGGTTCTGTGCCGCCTGGCTCATCGGGCTCAACTAACGCTCCTGCTGGTGAGTGGGGCTGGGGAAGCTGCCGGTCTGGCCGTTGGGAGCGGCCTGTCGACCTTGCTGAATGCCCCTACGGAGGTTGGTCAGCCGGCCTCGTACGTCATCGGGTGCACGAGAGACCTGCGGACCGCTTTGGTGCTGTTGCTGCTGTGCCGTACCCGCGACCAGGTTGGCTCGCGGGACGCGGCGCGGCAGGCCGGAGGTGGTGACCCCGCCCGCCGACGGTTTACGGGCGCGCTCTGCCTGCTTGACGAGATCGTCGTTGGGAGAGCTGCGCCACGAGGCAGTGGCCGGTGCGGCGGCCGGCCGCTGCTGCGGAGCAGGAGGAGTCTGCGGCTGCTGGGGGACAACCTGCGAGGAAACCTGCGAACCGTTGTTCTGGGGAACACCGTTGGCGGGAGCACCACCGTCCGCCTGACCGTGGAACCAGTTGGTCTCCAGCGTGTCGAACAGCGGGGTGCGGCCGTCACCGGGACCCGAGGCCGGCGGAAGCGCCTCGGGCTCCTGCGGGCGTACGGGCGGCTGCGGGGTGCCCGGCCGCTCGTACTGCCCGGTGGACGAGGAGTCCTGGCCGTTGCCGTAGCCGGGCGTCGCGAACTGCCCGGTGGACGTGGGGTCCTGGGAAGTTCCGTAGCCCGGCCGGGCGAACTGGCCGGTGGACGACGGGTCCTGGGAGGCGCCGTAGCCCTGGGTCGCGAACTGCCCCGTGCCGGCCGGGTTGTGGCCGACGGAGGACGGGTTGCCGGGACCGTAGCTGTCCGGGCGCTGGTACTGGCCGGTGTGCTGGCCATTGTTCTGCGGCGCACTCGCGCCGGGGCGCGGGGCGTCGAAGTCGGGACGGGCGAACTCCGAAGTGGAGGCGGGGCCCTGGCGGTCGTCGATCCGCGGCATCCGCGAGGTGGCGTCGGGGTCCTCGTGACCACGCGGGGTGTCGAGGGCCGAACGCGGCACCGGCGGCTGAGCGTTGTCGTCGCTCCAGCTCGGCGTGCGGGAACCGTTGTTGCCACCGGGCAGCTCGGCACGCGCACCACCGCGTCCCGGAAGCTGCGGCCGGCGACGGCTGCCCTTGCCGCTCGTCGGTGCCTGCGGCGGCGTGGCGGCCGCGGGGCCGCTGTCGCCGAAGGCGTTCTGACGGGCGCCGGACGTGTCACCGAAGGCGTTCTGGGAGCCGGATCCGTTGCCGAAGCCCTGCTGCGGCGAGCCGTTCTGGCTCTGGTAGCCCTGCGGGCTCTGCCCGAAGGCACCCGTACCGGCACCGGCCGGAGCGGGCCTGCCCTGCTGACCGGCACCCGGACCGCCCTGCGGACCACGCGCACCGCCGGGAGCACCCGGGCGACCGCCCTGGTTGCTCGTGGGCAGTGCGGCCCGCGGACCCTGGCCCGTGCCGACCTGCCCGCGCTGCGGCGGGGCACCGAGCGGTCCACCCGGGGCGGTGGGGGCACCGGCGCCGAGCGAGGGACCGCCCTGCGAGCCGTTACCCCGGCGGGCCGCGGCCACACCGGCCGAAGCCTGCGCGGCGGCGGGGCCGCCGACGGCCGGAGCACCCTGGCCCGGCTTGTTCGGCATGGGCTTCTTGCCGCCCTGCGCGACGTCCACGGGCAGCATGACCAGCGCGGTCGTACCACCGGAGTCGGACGGGCGCAGCTGGATGCGGATGCCGTGACGCTGCGACAGACGACCGACCACGAACAGACCCATGCGGCGGGAGACCGAGACGTCCACGGTGGGCGGTGCGGCGAGCCGCTCGTTGATCGCGGCCAGGTCCTCGGGGGACAGGCCGATACCGGTGTCGTGGATCTCGATCAGCACCCGGCCGTCGGGCAGGGCGTGACCGGTGACCTTGACCTTGGTCTGCGGGGAGGAGAACGAGGTGGCGTTCTCCAGCAGCTCTGCGAGCAGGTGCACGAGGTCGTTGACCACGCGGCCGGCGACCTCGGTCGTCGGGACCGAGGAGAGCTCGATGCGCTCGTACTGCTCCACCTCGGAGGCGGCGGCGCGGAGGACGTCGACCAGCGGGACCGGACGGGTCCAGCGGCGACCGGGCTCTTCACCGGCGAGGACGAGAAGGTTTTCGCCGTTACGGCGCATGCGGGTCGCGAGGTGGTCGAGCTTGAACAGCGAGGAGAGCTGGTCGGGGTCGGCCTCGCGGGACTCCAGCTCGGATATGAGCGAGAGCTGACGCTGGATAAGACCCTGGGAACGGCGCGAGAGGTTGGTGAACATCGCGTTGACGTTGCCTCGCAGAAGGGCCTGCTCGGCGGCGAGGCGGACGGCCTCGCGGTGCACGTCGTCGAAGGCCGCGGCCACCTGGCCGATCTCGTCCCGGGAGTGCACACCGACCGACTCGACGGAGGTGTCGACGTCCTGCGGGTCCGACTCCGAGAGCTGCTTGACCAGCTCGGGCAGGCGTTCCTGGGCGACCTTGGTCGCGGTGTCCTGCAGGCGGCGCAGCGAGCGGATCATGGACCGGGCCACGACGAAGGCGCCGACGAGCGAGACACCGAGGACGAGCAGGATCAGCACACCGGAGACGATGGCTTCACTCTGGGACTCGTTGCGCAGCTGACGGGCCTTCTGCTCCATCTCGCCGAGCAGCGTGGTCTCGATCGTCGACATCTTGTCGATCTTGGCGGAGTCGTCGTCGATCCAGTCCTTGTAGGACTGCTTGTCCTGCGTCTTCAGACCGTTCTGGCTGCCCAGCACGCGCACGGCGTACTTGTCGGTGGCCAGGATGGTCGGGTTGTCCACCTCGATGGGCCTGAGCAGGTCCGAGCTGCCGTCGCCGTAGATGCTCTTGAAGCCGCTCATCTCGGACGACTGGCTCGCCAGCGCCGACTGCGCGTACAGCTGGTCGTTCTTGGAGAGCGTTCCGAAGACCGTCGGGCGCTCGGGCAGCGCGGCGGCGATGACGGCACGCTGGACGGACGCGTACTCCTTGGCGGAGGAGAAGGCCGCCAGCGCGCGGGTGCGCTGGATCATCTCCGGGTTGCTGGTCGCCTCGGCCATGTCCTGGGAGAGCGCGAGGAGCCCGGTGACCAGGCGGTGGTACGCCTCGACCGTCTGGGTCGAGTTCTCAGGGTCGTTGTAGGCCTGGTTGCGGATCTCGGAGAGCTTGATCAGCTGCTCCGCGATACCGACGAGGCTCTCGCGAACACCGGACAGCTGGCCGTCGGCCGTGGCGTCCTCGATGTTCTGCGTGCCCTGGAGGAAGTGCTTCTTGGCGAGGTCGGTGTCCTCGCGCACGCCCTTGACCGTGTAGTCGTTGGCCGGGGCGCCGTGCGCCAGCGGGCCGGCCGACTGGTCACGCTCCTCCTGGAGCGCGACCGCGAGCTCGGTCGCCTGCTTGGTCATCTCGGTCAGCAGCTTCATGTTGTCGAGCTGCTGGATGTCGTCCATCGACTGGTTGATGCGGAGCGCACCCAGCGAGGTCGCGGCGACCACGGGGAGAGCCAGCAGCGAGACCAGTCGCGTCGAGATGCGCCAGTTCCGCAGCGCTACCCGCGGGCCGTGGCTCGGGGTGCTCGTCGGCTTGGCGGCCGGTGTGGTGGCGGGAGCCTTGGGCTTCGCGCCGGCGCGAGCGGAGTGTTCACCGCTGCCGCCGACCTCTGCCGGTCCCGGGTTCTGGGCGTGCTGGGGCGAGGAACCGCGGTCGGTCCCGCCGCGCGGCTCCGGCTCCGCCGAAGCGCTGCCATCCCTCTTGAAACGTCCCTGCACTAGCGTCGCAACCTCTGGACCAGGCGTCCCTCCGCTGGAACGGCGGGACGGTGTCGGCGTTGTACCGAGGCGCAGTCGCGCCTCTTTGATGTGGTCTGGGTGACCGGCGCAGGTTCCCCCTTCCCGCCGCCACTCGGCGCTGCGTTGCGCCCCTGCGCGCCGGATCGTGATTCCGCGGCGGTCCGAGGAATTCCAGCACAGTGCAGGATCTCCAACAAGGGCCGAGTACCAGGCTGTGACCTCCGTGACACCATGTGAGGGGGGCGTCACGAGGCGTGTAAGGGGATCTCGTACATATCGGACGTATGCCAACGAGCCGCTGGTGTAGATACCGTGTCCCAGTCGCCATGATCAGGAGCGGAATGATTGCTTCAGTGGCGCAATGTCCGTTTGGTCGCACGGGGTTGGGGGTCGCGGTTGACCGTTTTGTCTCTCAGTGAGTGAGGAAACTCACACGTCGATCATGGCGTCTTCACGGCATCGCCCGGGAATTGCATGTTTAGCCTGACGCTTTACAGGGATGGCGAATCCGACAACCCGCGCCTGTCCGGGGCCCTTCAGGCTCCACCGGGCGCCCAGGACGACAAGGTCGAGTACAACGGTGAAGACGACGATGATGTTCCGCAACATAGCCAACCCGCGACGCACGACGCTGGCGCACCTCGAGGACGCCGACGCCCTGCAGATGCCGGAGCGGCCGGAGCACTCGGTCGACCTTCCCCTCCAGACCGCCAACCCCCGCCGCACCGTCCTGGTGGACATCCCGGTCGCGGTCGCCGCCGGGGAGTGAGCACGCCGAACGGAGCGGGGCCGCGCCCGGCGCGCGGCCCCGCCGGTCGTTCACGGCCCTGACAAGGGCCCTGGCGCCCACCACGCCGGGCCGGCGCCCCGCCGCTCACCGTCCCGGCCGATATACGCGAAGCTCGCGCCCCTTGCCGCGTTAGCCTGGAGCGTCAGACTCCAGCCGGCTCAGTGAGGGGCGCCAGGATCCCGTGCGCATCGCCAGATTCTCCATCGACGGCAACGTCGCTTTCGGCGCGGTCGAAGGCGACAAGCCGGACGAGCTCGTCCTCGACATCATCAAGGGCATCCCGTTCGCGGACTTCGAGCTCTCCGGCACGAAGGTCCCGCTGAGCAAGGTCCGGCTGCTGCCGCCGGTGCTCCCCAACAAGGTCGTGGCCTTCGGCCGCAACTACGCGGAGCACGCCAAGGAGCTCGGCAACGAGGTGCCCGACGCCCCGTTCGCCTTCTTCAAGCCGTCGACCTCGGTGGTCGGCCCCGGTGACCCGATCCAGTACCCGTCCTTCTCCAGCGAGCTGCACCACGAGGCCGAACTCGCGGTCGTCATCGGCCGCATGTGCCGCGAGGTCCCGCGCGAGCGCGTCAAGGACGTGATCCTGGGCTACACCTGCGCCAATGACGTCACCGCCCGCGATGTGCAGAAGCGCGAGAAGCAGTGGGCCCGGGCCAAGGGCTTCGACAGCTCCTGCCCGCTCGGCCCCTGGGTGGAGACGGACCTCGACCCCGCCGACCTGACCATCCAGTGCACGGTCAACGGGCAGCAGCGGCAGCTCGGCCGCACCAGCGAGATGATCCACTCCATCGAGGACCTGATCGTCAACATCACCGAGGCCATGACGCTGCTCCCCGGCGACGTGATCCTCACCGGCACCCCGGCCGGGGTCGGCCCCCTGAACGTCGGCGACGAGGTCGCCGTCACCATCGAAGGCATCGGCACTCTCACCAACAAGGTGATCAAGCGTGGCTAACGTCCGTGTACGTTTCTGTCCCTCCCCGACCGGCAACCCCCATGTCGGGCTGGTCCGCACCGCCCTGTTCAACTGGGCGTTCGCCCGGCACAACGAAGGCACCCTGGTCTTCCGCATCGAGGACACCGACGCGGCCCGCGACTCCGAGGAGTCGTACGACCAGCTGCTCGACTCGATGCGCTGGCTGGGCTTCGACTGGGACGAGGGACCCGAGATCGGCGGCCCGCACGCGCCGTACCGCCAGTCGCAGCGCATGGACATCTACGCGGATGTCGCCGCCAAGCTCCTGGACGCGGGCCACGCGTACCGCTGCTACTGCTCGACCGAGGAGCTGGACACCCGCCGCGACGCGGCCCGCGCCGCCGGCAAGCCCTCCGGCTACGACGGCCACTGCCGCGACCTCTCCGCCGAGCGGAAGGCCGCCTACGAGGCCGAGGGCCGCAAGCCCATCGTCCGCTTCCGGATGCCCGACGAGGCGATCACCTTCGACGACCTGGTCCGCGGCGAGATCACGTACCTCCCCGAGAACGTCCCGGACTACGGCATCGTCCGTGCCAACGGCGCGCCGCTGTACACGCTCGTCAACCCCGTCGACGACGCCCTGATGGAGATCACCCACGTCCTGCGCGGCGAGGACCTGCTCTCCTCCACCCCCCGGCAGATCGCCCTCTACAAGGCGCTGACCGAGCTGGGCATCGCCAAGGAGACCCCGGCCTTCGGCCACCTCCCGTACGTGATGGGCGAGGGCAACAAGAAGCTCTCCAAGCGCGACCCGGAGTCCTCGCTCAACCTCTACCGCGAGCGCGGCTTCCTCCCCGAGGGCCTGCTGAACTACCTCTCCCTGCTCGGCTGGTCGCTCGCCGCCGACCGCGACATCTTCTCCATCGACGAGATGGTCGCCGCGTTCGACGTCACGGACGTGAACCCGAACCCGGCCCGCTTCGACCTGAAGAAGTGCGAGGCGATCAACGCCGACCACATCCGCATGCTCGACGTGAAGGACTTCACCGAGCGCTGCGCCCCCTGGCTGCGCGCCCCCTTCGCGCCCTGGGCGCCGGAGGACTTCGACGAGGCGAAGTGGCAGGCGATCGCCCCGCACGCCCAGTCGCGGATGAAGGTCCTCTCCGAGATCACGGACAACGTCGACTTCCTGTTCCTGCCGGAGCCGGCCGTCGAAGAGGCCTCCTGGACGAAGGCCATGAAGGAGGGCAGCGACGCCCTGCTCCGCACGGCCCGCGAGAAGCTGGACGCGGCCGACTGGTCCTCCCCGGAGTCCCTCAAGGAGGCCGTCCTGGCCGCCGGTGAGGAGCACGGCCTCAAGCTCGGCAAGGCCCAGGCCCCGGTACGCGTCGCCGTCACCGGCCGCACGGTCGGCCTGCCGCTCTTCGAGTCCCTGGAGATCCTGGGCAAGGAGGAGACGCTGGCCCGCGTCGACGCCGCCCTGGAGCGGCTCGCCGCGTAGCCACGAGGCGTACGCGCACAGGGGGCGGTGTCCGGTTCGGGCACCGCCCCTCGGCGTGCACCGACCGGTGACCCGGAGCACCCGCCCAACCCCGGACGTCGGCACCCTCGCCCCGGCCGGGCCGTCCTCTACAACAGAGGCCCCCGGCAGCCGGAGGGCCGCCGACTTCCCGCGCGGCGTCGCCCGCGGCACCGCGGACCGGGGGGACCGCCCCGTCCGCCCCGTACCGCCGCCGCGGCGGCGCCGCGCCTCATGGGTCGGCAGGACCGGCTCCGGCGCGACCGTGCCCCGCGGCACCGCACCTGGGAGGTCGCCGCGGACCCGCGCGACGGCGAGGGTCCCGTCCTCAGGCTGACCGGTACGACCACGACCGGCTGGGGGACAGCTCCCCGGGCCCGGGGATACGGTCGGTCCATGAGCATCGACGCCGTGGTCTGGGACATCGACGACACGATCTTCGACTACACGGCCGCCGACCGGGCGGGCATGCGGGACCACCTCGTGGCCGAGGGCCTGCTCGACGGACACCCGTCGGTCGAGCAGGCCCTCGCGCGCTGGCGGGAGGTCACCGACGCGCAGTGGGCGCGGTTCTCGGCAGGTGAGACGGACTGGCAGGGCCAGCGCCGGGAGCGCGTCCGGGTGTTCCTGGGGGAGCCGCTGAGCGACGGCGAGGCCGACGCGTGGTTCGACAGGTACGTCACCCACTACGAATGCGCCTGGACCCTCTTCCCCGACGTCCTGCCCGTCCTGGACAGCCTCGTCGCCAGCCACCGGCACGCGGTCCTGTCCAACTCCAGCCTCCTCGTGCAGGACGCAAGCTGCGCGTCCTCGGTGTGCACGACCGCTTCGAGACGATCCTGTGCGCCGCCGAACTCGGCGTCTCCAAGCCCGCCGCGGCCGCCTTCCACGCGGCCTGCGAGGCCCTGGGCCTGGCGCCGCACCGGGTCGCCTACGTCGGCGACCACCCGGAGATCGACGGACGGGGCGCCGCCGAGGCGGGCCTGCTCTCCGTCTGGATCGACCGGGACGGCGCGCACCTCGCGTCCGACGGTCCGCCGACGGGTCCGCACCGCATCTCGTCGTTGGCCGAACTCCCCGCCCTGCTCGGCGCCGATACCCGTTTTGGAGCGCCGTCCACCTTCGGGTAATGTTCTTTCTGCGCCGCCGAGAGCGGGCCGAAAGGCCGGGGCTCGGAGGCGCTAGCTAAAACAAGATCCCCCTACGGGGTTGCGTTTCAGTGGCCTATGGTGTAATTGGCAGCACGACGGTTTCTGGTTCCGTTAGTCTAGGTTCGAGTCCTGGTAGGCCAGCTCGCAGAGCTCATCTGCAACCGCGGAGACCAGCTCCGCAAAGCCCCCGTTGTGTAGCGGCCTAGCACGCTGCCCTCTCAAGGCAGTAGCGCCGGTTCGAATCCGGTCGGGGGTACAGATCCTTCCCAGGGGGACAGTCCGGGTCGCACCCGCTGACTCTCATGCAGGATCGCTAGGGCCCCCGTTGTGTAGCGGCCTAGCACGCCGCCCTCTCAAGGCGGTAGCGCCGGTTCGAATCCGGTCGGGGGTACTGGTCTAAACCACCATGGGCTATGGTGTAATTGGCAACACTACGGTTTCTGGTACCGTCATTCTAGGTTCGAGTCCTGGTAGCCCAGCTCGGGTCTGCGGAAACGCAAGATCCTAGGCCCCCGTTGTGTAGCGGCCTAGCACGCCGCCCTCTCAAGGCGGTAGCGCCGGTTCGAATCCGGTCGGGGGTACGTAGTTCGAAAGGGTCTCCACTTCGGTGGGGGCCCTTTCGGCGTTCCGGGATCAACTCGGCGTCCCGCGCCATGAGTTCGGTCACGCCGGAAAAAAGGGCGCGGGGTGCGCGGGCCTCGGGGCCGGCACACCCCGCGTACGGGACGGTGCGCATCGGGGAGGGCCTGCCGCGGCGTTGAGGCCGGCCCGTCCCGTCGCGCGGGAGCGGAGAGAAGGTCAGCCCGTGCGGCGCAGGGCCTCGGAGAGACGGCCGGCGGCGTCGATGACCGCCTGGGCATGCATCCGGCCCGGGTGCCGGGTCAGGCGCTCGATCGGCCCGGAGACCGAGACGGCGGCCACGACACGGTTCGAGGGCCCGCGGACCGGCGCGGAGACGGACGCCACGCCCGGCTCGCGCTCACCGATCGACTGGGCCCAGCCCCGGCGCCGTACTCCCGACAGGGCGGTGGCGGTGAAGCGGGCGCCCTGCAGACCGCGGTGCAGCCGCTCCGGCTCCTCCCAGGCCATCAGGATCTGGGCGGAGGAACCGGCCTTCATGGTGAGGGTGGATCCGACCGGGACGGTGTCCCGCAGACCGGACAGGCGCTCCGCCGCGGCGACGCAGATGCGCATGTCGCCCTGGCGGCGGTAGAGCTGCGCGCTCTCGCCCGTGATGTCCCGCAGATGCGTGAGCACCGGGCCCGCCGTCGCGAGGAGACGGTCCTCACCGGCGGCCGCGGCCAGCTCGGCGAGGCGGGGCCCCAGAATGAAACGGCCCTGCATGTCGCGCGCCACCATGCGGTGGTGTTCAAGTGCCACGGCGAGGCGATGTGCCGTGGGTCGTGCCAGTCCGGTCGCCGCGACCAGGCCCGCGAGGGTGGCCGGACCGGACTCCAGAGCGCTCAGGACAAGGGCTGCCTTGTCCAGAACGCCGACGCCGCTACTGTTGTCCATGAAACGATACTCGCGTCTCACTCTGTGAAACGCAAGTTCAATTTCCGGTGGAACGCGCCACCCTTGTAGACACAGCGGCCCGCGAACCAACGGGTCCGGCGGACGACGTCCGGTACGAGGGGTACGAACGTCCACCGCCCCGGAAATCTCTAGTTGGGCCGGCGCCACACAAGCCGGCCGGAGGGAAAGCGATGGGTAGGACACTCGCGGAGAAGGTCTGGGACGACCATGTCGTCCGGCGCGCCGAGGGCGAGCCCGACCTCCTCTTCATCGATCTGCACCTGCTGCACGAGGTGACCAGCCCGCAGGCCTTCGACGGTCTGCGTCAGGCGGGGCGCCCGGTGCGCCGCCTCGACCTCACCATCGCCACCGAGGATCACAACACCCCGACCCTCGACATCGACAAGCCCATCGCGGACCCGGTCTCCCGGGTCCAGCTCGAGACGCTGCGCAAGAACGCCGCCGAGTTCGGCGTACGACTGCACTCGCTGGGCGACGTCGAGCAGGGCGTGGTGCACGTGGTGGGACCGCAGCTGGGTCTGACCCAGCCGGGCACCACCGTGGTCTGCGGTGACTCGCACACCTCCACGCACGGTGCCTTCGGTGCCCTGGCGTTCGGCATCGGCACCTCGCAGGTCGAGCATGTGCTGGCCACCCAGACGCTGCCGCTGGCCCGCCCGAAGACCATGGCCATCACCGTCGACGGCGAGCTGCCCGACGGCGTCAGCGCCAAGGACCTGATCCTGGCGATCATCGCCAAGATCGGTACGGGCGGCGGCCAGGGCTACATCCTGGAATACCGCGGCTCCGCCATCGAGAAGCTCTCGATGGAGGCCCGGATGACCATCTGCAACATGTCGATCGAGGCCGGCGCCCGCGCGGGCATGATCGCCCCCGACGAGACCGCCTTCGCGTACCTCAAGGGCCGCGCCCACGCCCCCGAGGGCGAGGAGTGGGACGCCGCTGTCGCGTACTGGAAGACCCTGAAGTCCGACGACGACGCCACGTTCGACGCCGAGGTCGTCATCGACGCCGCCTCGCTGTCGCCGTTCGTCACCTGGGGCACCAACCCGGGCCAGGGCGCCCCTCTTTCGGCGAACGTCCCCGACCCGGCTTCGTACGAAGACGCTTCGGAGCGCCACGCCGCCGAAAAGGCCCTGGAGTACATGGGGTTGACCGCCGGGCAGCCGCTGCGCGACATCAAGGTCGACACCGTCTTCGTAGGTTCGTGCACCAACGGGCGTATCGAGGACCTGCGGGCGGCCGCCGAGATCGTCGAGGGCCGCAAAGTCGCCGACGGCGTACGGATGCTGGTCGTCCCCGGCTCCGCGCGGGTCGGTCTGCAGGCCGTCTCCGAGGGCCTGGACGTGGTCTTCAAGGAGGCCGGCGCCGAATGGCGGCACGCGGGCTGCTCGATGTGTCTGGGCATGAACCCCGACCAGCTGGCGCCCGGTGAGCGCTCCGCGTCCACCTCCAACCGCAACTTCGAGGGCAGGCAGGGCAAGGGCGGCCGTACGCACCTGGTCTCCCCGCAGGTCGCCGCCGCCTCGGCGGTCCTCGGTCACCTGGCCTCCCCGGCCGACCTGTCCGACGCCCCCGTGCCCGCTGGAGTCTGAGAGCCATGGAAGCATTCACCACGCACACCGGCCGGGCCGTCCCGCTGCGCCGCAGCAACGTCGACACCGACCAGATCATCCCCGCCCACTGGCTCAAGAAGGTGACCAGGGACGGCTTCGAGGACGGTCTCTTCGAGGCCTGGCGCAAGGACCCGTCCTTCATCCTCAACCAGCCCGAGCGCGAGGGCGCCACGGTGCTGGTGGCGGGTCCCGACTTCGGTACGGGCTCCTCCCGCGAGCACGCCGTCTGGGCGCTCCAGAACTACGGCTTCAAGACCGTGATCTCGTCCCGGTTCGCCGACATCTTCCGCGGCAACTCGCTCAAGAACGGCCTGCTCACGGTGGTTCTGGAGCAGAAGATCGTGGACGCGCTCCAGGAACTGTCGGAGAAGGACCCGCAGGCCGAGATCACGGTGGACCTGGAGGCCCGTGAGGTGCGCGCCGAGGGCATCACCGCCGCCTTCGAGCTCGACGAGAACGCCCGCTGGCGGCTGCTGAACGGGCTGGACGACATCTCCATCACCCTCCAGAACGAGGGCGACATCGCGGCGTACGAGGCCAAGCGGCCGTCGCACAAGCCGAAGACGCTGCAGGTCTGACGCGCGGGCCGCGACGCGGCCGTGGCAAGACTGATTTCAGCCACCGCAACACCCCTCTGTACCCCCAATCGTGGACGGTTGGGGGTACAGCTGTGTCTGCCCCCGGAAGGGCCCAGGGCACCCCGCAGATGACTGTCAACTCCCCTAGTTACAGGGGATGTTGCCTGGGTACACGCATGTGGGCGCCGCTTCCGGCCGGGGTGCTCAGCGGGCCTTCGGAGGACGGCAGTTACCCCCTGCGCAGGCGACAACTCGCCCCAGATGGCACAATCTGTGCATGGAACACGACGGCCAACTCGAGCTCTACGTGGCAGTCGCGGCCCAACTCAAGGAAGCGCACACAACAGTGCGCGCACTGCAAGTCCCGGAGGGCGTACGGATGGCGCTGACCCGGAAGCTGCTGGTCATTACGGCCGTGGCCAAGCACGATCTCGCCGACGCGACAAGGCGGCTGGAGCGGTTCACCACCGACCTCGACGAGGGTCGATTCCTCGAAGGGGAACGCTGAGGAACTCCGCTGCGGCCCGAGTTCGTTGCGGCACAAGGGTGATTAGCCCGTTTCGTGTTTGATTTGCGGTATATATCTGCCTAACGTGCGAAAAAGCTTGAACGCATTCGTTCGGGCAATGTCTCCGAAGGGGAAGACGTGAACAAGGCGCAGCTCGTAGAAGCGATTGCCGACAAGGTCGGCGGGCGTCAGCAGGCCGCCGACGCGGTCGACGCGGTACTGGACGCCATCGTCCGTGCGGTTGTCGGCGGAGACCGGGTCTCGGTCACCGGCTTCGGTTCCTTCGAGAAGGTTGACCGTCCCGCTCGTTACGCCCGCAACCCGCAGACGGGTGAGCGTGTCCGGGTCAAGAAGACCTCCGTCCCCCGCTTCCGCGCGGGCCAGGGGTTCAAGGACCTGGTGAGCGGCTCGAAGAAGCTCCCGAAGAACGATGTCGCGGTCAAGAAGGCCCCGAAGGGCAGCCTCTCCGGCGGAGCTTCGGCCACGGTGAAGAAGGCCGCGGCCAAGAAGGCCACGACCGCCAAGAAGGCGACCACCAGGAAGACCACGGCGGCGAAGAAGACGGTCGCGAAGAAGACCACCGCCGCCGCGAAGAAGACCACTGCGAAGAAGACGACCGCGAAGAAGACCACCGCGGCCGCCAAGAAGACCGCGGCGAAGACGACCGCGGCCAAGAAGACGACGGCCAAGAAGGCCCCGGCGAAGAAGGCCACCGCCAAGAAGGCCCCCGCCAAGAAGTCGACGGCTCGCAAGACCACCGCCAAGAAGGCCACCGCCCGCTAGAAGCCGGGCGCAGGGGTACCTCACGCGCCGGGCCGGGCTCCCACCGGGAGCCCGGCC
>NZ_JBHWVI010000160.1:0-19848 GCF_042737005.1 Streptomyces sp. NPDC060027 | reverse complement strand
TTTTTGTTGGTCTTTTTTTTTTTTTAATACCCCCGCGGCCCCTGGGGCCCACCCCGCCGGGGTCTGTTCCTCCCCCCTCCGGTTGGGGGGGGGGGGGGGGGCCCCCCCCCCCCCCCCCCCGCGACGGGCATCCTCGACGTACTGGAAGAGGCCGTACGGGGCCGAAACACTCCCGTGGCGGCTGAAGGAGTTCCGGCCAGTTGCGTGACCTGGGGAGTGCGCGCCCAAAAGCCCCCCTCTGTCCCTATGAAGCTCACCCGCCGACGCAGCCCCGCTGCCGGTGGAGCGTCGACCTGCGAGGGAGGAGAACGACGCATGAACACAGCCGACACAGGCTTCCTGCCGCCCCGGCCGGATGCCCGGCAACCGTCGGAGGAGGATCCGTGGGCCAGGGCGGCCCTCCTCGTCCGGGCCGCCCAGACCGGTGACGCCCTGGCTCTCAACGACCTCCTGGACCTGCTGACGCCGTACGTCAGCAGGTTGTGCCGCCCGATCGCTCTGGCCGACAGCCCCGACGCGGTGCAGGAGTCACTCATCGCGGTCTTCCAGGGGCTGCCCAAGCTGCAGGAGCCCCGCGCCCTGTACGCATGGGTACGCACGATCACCGTGCGCGAGGCCGTGCGGGTGGCGCGGCGCGCGGAGCACGAGACCCCGGTGGGCGAGCTCAAGGACCTGCCCTCCGTACGCGGCCCGGAACTCGCCGCCGATGTGCGCGACGTACTGCGTCGGCTGTCCACCGAACACCGCACCGTCCTGGTCCTGCGCGAGCTGGAGGGACTTGACGAACGGTCGGCCGGCCGGCTCCTGAACATCTCCTGCGGCACGGTGAAGTCGCGGCTGCACCGCGCCCGTCACAGCTTCCGAAAGGCGTGGGCGCGATGAGCGTTGACTGGCCGACCACCGAACTCGACCCCGTGCGCCGCCTGCGCATCATGGCCGCGGGCCTGAACGCCGTCATGTACGCGGACGCCCACCTCGACAGGCCCTTCGCGGACGTCTGGGCGGTGGCGAGCGACCTGGAGGGCGAGCTGCCACACCTGGTGCCGACGCTGCGCGCCTTCCACCTGTCGCCTGTCTCCGGGCCCCGGCGACACGCCTGGGCCTACGGACCCCTCGGGCACCGTGCCCGGTTCGAGGTCGTGCTGCAGCCGGGCTGGTGTCTCATGCAGAGCGGATGCGTCATCGGGGGGATGGCGGCCGTCCCGGAGGGTTCCGGGACACGGTTCGCGGTCCTCGGCGCGCTCCGGCAGAGCCGGCCCTCCTCCGCCCTGAGAACGCTGCGCCCGCTCGGCAGCAGCCGCGGCCGGCGCATGATCGCCCGCGCCAGACGCCGAGCCGAGGCACGCTTCGCGCCCCGGCCGGCCAACGGCCCGTGACCGGGGCCCGTCTCGCCGGCGGGACCGCTCACCCGGTCCACGTCCGCCCCGGCCGCTCGCGACACCCGACGCGATGCCGGTCCCTGCCGGGCAGGGGCGCCGGCAGCGCGCCGGACCGGGGCACAGCCGGTTCAAGGGCAAGTCACCACCTGCGCCGCGTAACTGAGCCCGGCGCCGAAGCCCATCAGGAGGACCGGGTCGCCGGACTGGATCTGGCCGAGGTCGATGAGCCGGGTCAGGGCGAGCGGGACGGAGGCCGCCGAGGTGTTGCCGGTCTCCACGATGTCGCGGGCGATCGCGGCGTTCGTCGCGCCGAGGCTCGTCGCGAGGCGCTCTATCATCCGCAGGTTGGCCTGGTGGGAGACGAATCCCTTGAGGCTGTCCGGGGACAGTCCGGCGCGCGCGCAGGCCGCGCCGGCGACCTGCGCCAGCTCCGTGGTGACCCAGCGGTAGACGGCCCGACCGCTCATCGTCACGCTGCCGTGCCGGTCCGGAATGGCGACCAGGCCCGCCCTGTCGCCGTCGCCGCCCCACACCACCGGG
The DNA here is from genome assembly GCF_042737005.1 of Streptomyces sp. NPDC060027. NCBI lineage: Bacteria > Bacillati > Actinomycetota > Actinomycetes > Kitasatosporales > Streptomycetaceae > Streptomyces > Streptomyces sp. NPDC060027. The sequence continues at coordinate 17,929 of NZ_JBHWVI010000160.1, read as the reverse complement.
TGGATTCCGGTGTGGTCGGCGGAGACGACGACCGCGGCACCCGCTCCGTCCGCGAACACCGTGGCGGTGTCCACGTCCGCCGGGTCCACCCAGTCGGTCATCCGCTCGGCGCCGACGACCAGGGCACACCGGCTGGTGCCCGAGCGGATCAGGCCGTCGGCGATCCCGAGTCCGTAGCAGAAGCCCGCGCACGCGGCGTTGACGTCGAAGGCCGCGACCGTGGGGATGCCGAGCAGGGCGGCCACGGACGCCGCGCCGTTCGGCATGGGGGAGGGCATGGAACAGGTGGCGAGGACGAGGAGGTCCACGTCCGCCGGGCCCAGCCCCGCGGCGGAGAGAGCCTTCGCGGCGGCGGTGGCTCCCATGCCCGTCAGCGAGTCGTCCGGGCCCGCGAAGCGCCGCTCGCGGATACCGACCCGTCGCTCTATCCACTCGGCGGAAACGCCGAGCGGATTCCCCAATTCCGAATTTCCCACGATCCGTTCGGGCCGGACGCCCGCCACGGCCGCGATTCGGGAGCCGGCTCCGGCATCAAATGTGATCGGTACGGAGGAATGGGACGACATACGGTCACCTCGGTAAATCTGCGGCAGCGGGCAACTCGGCAGCTGCCCCCAATTCCAAGGGTCCTGGAATACGAATGCAGGCAGCACTGGGCGGAGCGGCGGAAGCTCAAGCTTCCATCAAATCTCTGCCGCTCCACGGAGACGGGAAACGCCTGGCTTCACGTCCGGTCCTCGGCATCGGATTCACCATCCGGATGCCCACCTGGCAGGTGAACGCCCTTGCCAGGATATAAAGTTGAGCAATCAATAAATTTCGTTCGCGATCGGCATCCCGTAGGATTGTCAGCTGACAGCCTCTCGACACGGAGGTAGGGTGCAGAGATCACGGGGGAATGGCCGTCCACGGCCACGTGTTCATTTGTTTCCTCGTGCGGTAGACGATTCCATCAAGGAGTTGGAGAGCGCATGAACGGGGACCGCGCAACCACTGATGACACCGAATCGGGAATAGGGGTCGGGGGCGGTGTGGGCTTAGCGCAGGTGGAACGCTCTGCCCTGCAGAAGCTGACACCGCGCGAACGCGAAGTGCTCAGCGTGCTGTCGATCGGCGAGGGGAACAGAGCCCTCGCCCGCCGGTTCGGCATCGCCGAGCGAACGGTGAAGGCCCATCTGACGAGCATCACGCGGAAGCTGGGGCTGCGGAACCGGGTCGAGGCCACACTCCTGTCGGTGCGGTGGGCGGACGAGCTCCGCCCGGACGGACAGAGTCTTGAGCGCAGGTGACGATCCGTCCGGCAGGGCCCCGTGAGGTCGCCGTCTGGACCTTGTGGATCCCCGACAACGCGGCGGTCGCGGCCGGCAGCGCGTGGACGCTCGGCGCCGAGGAAACCGAACGGGCCGCCCGCTTCCAGGACCCGGCGGCGCGTGAGCGCTATGTCACCTCCCATGTGGGTCTTCGCGTGCTGCTCGGCGGGTATCTGGGGATGGCGCCGCAGGACGTGGGGTTCCTCCGCGAGCCCTGCGGGATGCCGGACTGCGAACGGCCGCACGGACGGCCGGTGATCGCCGGCCGGTCCGGGCCGCACTTCTCCCTCTCGCACGCCGAGGACGCCGCCCTGTTCGCGATCGCCGGCACACCCGTCGGTGCGGACATCGAGTCGGCGGGGCTGGTGCGCGCTGGCCTGGAACGCGCGGGCAGGCGCCTCCACCCCGCCGAGCGGCGTGCCGTCGCCGCCCTCTCCCCCGCCCTGCGCGAGAGGGCTCTGCTCGGCTGCTGGGTGCGCAAGGAGGCGTATCTCAAGGGCATCGGCACCGGGCTTGCCGGCGGGCTCGGCGGCCATCACGTCGGCCTCGCCGAGGAGTTGGCGCCCCCTTGGGCCCCGCCGGGGCCGACGGGCTGGACTCTCGCCGACGTGAAGGCGCCCGACGGCTACCGGGCCGCGATCGCCGTACGCGACGAGAGCACGCGGGACGGCGCGGGCAGGCCGGGCGGCCCACGTCCCGAGGTGCGGGCCGCCGAACTGCGGCTGTCCTGACGTCACTTCCGCCTACTGCTGTCCGGCGGCGCCGACCACCTTGTTCAGACGGTGCATCCGCGTGGCCAGGCTCATCCGGCCCTCCAGGCGGAAGGCCGGGGGCCGGCGGCCGTCCACGTCGTCGAAGCCGTACTCGACTGCCAGGTCGCCGGTGCTCAGCACCGTGCCCGTGCGCTCCATGACGTCCGGGTCGGCGAGCAGGGCGGCGATGGCACGGCCCACGTACTCCGGGGAGTGCACCACCGACGCCGGGCCGCTGCCCATCGCCTCCCAGGCCGCCTCCACCCGCTCCGTCCGCACGAAGCCCGGGTGCAGCGAGACCGCCGCGACACCGCTTCTGCGCAGGTCGGAGGCGACGCCGCGGCACATGCGGTCGGAGGCGGACTTGAACACGTCGTAGCCGACCTGACCGAGGTAGATGTCCCCGTCGGAGAAGCTGATGCCGACGACCAGACCGCTCTGCTGCGGAATCATCAGCGGGACCAGCCTGCGCGTGACGTCGTACTGCCCGCGGAGCGAAGCCTCGAACAGCTCGTAGCGCCACATCGGCTGCTCCCAGAAGGGCGCGTCGAAGCGGACCTCGGCGGACCGCTCGTACCCTCCCCAGGCGTTGGTGACCAGTAGGTCCAGACGGCCGTGGTCGGCCTTGATCCGCTCGGCGAGGGCTTCGTTGTCCCGCGCCTCTGCGTGGTCGCAGCGCAGGGCGATGCCCTTGCCGCCGCGCCGCGTCACCTCGTCGGCGGTGTCGTCGACCGTGCCGGGCAGCCCCTCGGTGCGCCGGCCCGTGCGAGCGCTGCGGCCCGTGACATACACGGTCGCGCCCGCCTCGCCGAGCGCGAGCGCGATGCCGCGGCCCACGCCTCGGCTGGCCCCGGTGACCACGGCCACCTTTCCGCCGAGGTCCGGAGCGTTCCAGGCGTCGTTCACGCCAGAGTCCTTCCGTTGGTTGGGGAGTGCGCCGTTCTTCGTACGATGTCGGAGTCGCCTTCTCAGCCGAGATGCTCGGCGGCGTACTCCAGTCCGGCCAGGTACGCGGCCGTGCCGTCGACATGCGGGAGTGCGTAGCGATCGCGCAGCTCCGCCATGGAGGAGGGCAGGACGCCGCCGCTGCACCGGGTGACCTCGCTGACGTCCCTGAGGACCGAGAGATACGAACGGGTCAGCGGGGGTGTCTTCGCGATGGCGTCCGGGGCGAGTTCGTCGGGGTTCACCAGCGGCGGCAGGTTCAGCGAGCGGCCGCGCCCGGCCGCGTGCTTGACCAGGAGCTGGAGGCAGGTCTCGACGTCCATCGCCTCCTCGCCGTAGGTCACCCAGAACTCGCCCTGTTCGTCGCCGAGTTCGATGGCGCGCAGCACCGCCTTCGCCAGCAGGTCCTGTGGGACGAAGTCCATCCGGATGCCCGGGTGCACGGGGACGAACGGCGCCCGGCCCCGGCCCAGCCAGTCCGACATCAGCTGCACGATCTGGCCCTGTGAGGTCCAGCCCGTCGTGGAGTCGCCGATGAGGTTGGTGGGCCGGAACACGGTGTGCGGCAGTCCGCTGTCTCGCAGGAGCTGCTCCGCCCGGTGCTTGGAGCGGATGTAGTTCTTGCAGACGTTCTCCTCGCCGAGCGGCACGGGCGCGTCCTCGGCGAGGGCCGCCACGAAGGCCGTGCCCATGAAGTGGACCGCGGCACCCGCCTGTTCGGCGAACTCGATGACCCGGCGGGTGCCCTCGACGTTGATCGGCCCATAGCGCTCGGCCGGCAGGCCCCATTCGGTCAGCCCCGCCGAATGGATGACGGTGTCGACCGAGGCCACGAGCGCGGCATGGCTGTCCGCGTCCAGCCCGAAGCGCTCCGCCGTCAGGTCAAGGGAGACCGCGGACTCCGCGGCCTCGGGGATCGGCGCGCTGTGGACGGCGGAGATGATCCGCGGTCCGTCGGCACCGTTCTCCCGGAGGATGCTGCGGCCCACCACGCCGGAGGCTCCGGTGAGCAGGACCGTGCGACGGGCGCTCATGGGCGGGACTCCTTCCAGTCCATCAGGCGGGCCACCGCGCGGGCGCCGACATAGAGGGCCGGTTCGGGCGGAAAGTCGGCGGGGGGCTTACGTCGCTCGTCGTCCACGAAGAGCAGCCGGGTGTAGTCGGTGTCCTTGCCGAGGGTGAGGTCACGCAGGACCTTGCCACCGGTGTGGGTCGCGGCGATGCCGTTGCCGCAGTAGCCGTATCCGTACAGGATGTTGCCCCCGCCCAGGGAACCGAAGTGCGGAGCGTAGTCACGCACGACATCGGCGGTCCCGCCGTATGCGTAGGTGAATTCGAGGTCGGCCCACATCGGGAAGAACCGCAGGAACTCCCGGTGGATCTCGCGGTAGACCTCGGGGCGGTTCATGTTCCGCTGCCGCTTGTCCCGGCCGAAGTAGTACGGAGCGGGTCCTCCGGCGAACATGACACGGTTGTCGTGCGTGAAACGGGCGCACGTGAGAAGGGACTTGGCCTCGACCATGCCCTCCCGTCCGGGCCACCGCACACGCGCGAGCTGCGCGTCCGTGAGGGGCTCGCTCACCATGGCGTACGTCCAGATCGGCACGACCTTCTTGCGGAAGGGCGGGAAGGCGTCCATGTGGACGTTCGTGGCGAGGACGACCTTGTCCGCCGTCACCCGGCCACCGGTGGTGATCACCGTGGGCCGCACGCCCGGCTCGACGCGCAGGCAGGGCGACTTGTCGTAGATGGTCACGCCCTTCTCGCGCACGACGCGGGCGATGCCGCGAGCGAGTCTGAAGGGGTTCACCAGAGCACCGCCGGTCCGCATGCCGGCCAGGACCGCGGGCGAACCGATGACCGCCCGGGACTCCTCCCGCGTCAGGATCTCGGCCCGTGCCGCGCCCATCCGTTCGGCGAGTTCGCGGTCGTGCTGGAGGCGCTTGAGCTGGGCCGCGTCGGTGGCGACCATCAGGTAGTCATTGGCCTCGTACTCCGCGTCGACATGGTTCCTGCGGGTGAACCTGCCGATCTCCAGAATCGACCGGCCCACGGCCTGGGAGGCTTCCAGGGCTCGCCGCAGACCGAATTCCTTGACCAGGGCCTGGATGTCCTTGCCGATGGTGGGCGTGACGAATCCGTCGGCGCGGCCCGACGCCCCGTAGCCGGAGTGGTTCGCCTCGACGATACGGATGTCGAGCGCGGGCTCGGCCTCTTTGAGGAAGTAGGCGGTCCACAGCCCGGTGAAGCCGCCCCCGACAATGCAGACATCACAGTCGACGGTTTCCCGCAAGGGGGCTTCGACGGTGACCTGTTCGGTGTCGTGCCAGTAGACGACGTGCTTGTATACGTTCACTGAGTGCTCCTCAACAGGGCCACCGTGGAGCTGTCGGTCACCAGAATCTCGTGGACCCACCTCACACGGCTTCGAGGATCATCCGGGACAGGCCGAGGTGGCGGTTAGTGAAGTGGCCGACCGTCGAACCCAGATAGCGTTCGTAGTTGGCGACATTCTCCTCGCCGGCGGCCTTGACGGCCTGATCGCGGTTGGCCTGGAGGCGGTTCAGCCATTCCTGGCAGGTACGGCTGTAGTGGTCCGGGTCGGTGCGCAGATTTACGATGTCGAAGCGCTTCTCGCTCGACTCGATGACCTCGGAAAGGGCCGGGATCTCGGATTCCGGGAAGATGGTGTCGATGATGAACATCAGATCGCGGACGGTCTGCTTGTCCATCCGGACGTTGTTGCCCTTGACGTTGGTCTGCAGCGCGATCCGTCCGCCCTTCGGGAGCCATGTGCGGCACCGGTCGAAGAACTCCTGGTACGCGGCGACCCGTTCGGCGCGCGACAGGCCCGTGCGGGCGAAGTGCTCGAAGGCGCCGATGGAGATGATGGCGTCGTAGGGCTCGTCCGGTTCGTGGTCGAGCCAGTTCTCCACCCGCACCTCGGTACGCGGCAGGGCCGTCCGGCGCAGCCGTTCGGCCTGGCTCTCGCTGAGTGTGAGGCCGACCGCCCGCTGCACACCATGGGTGTTGACCAGGCGGTCGAGCAGACTGCCCCAGCCGCAGCCGACGTCCAGGACCCGGCGGGCGCCGGCCGCCCGCGCGCCCTCGATCAGATGGTCCAGTTTGCGCTTCTGGGCCGCTTCCAGAGTGTCACCGGAATCGGTCTCGTCCCACAGCGCGCACGTATAGGTGAGATCGGCGTCCAGCCACAGGGCGAAGAAGTCGTTCGACACGTCGTAGTGGTGACGAATGGACTCGGCCGTCGCACCCTGGTATTCGCCGGCCCTCACGCGGCGGCGCCGCCCTTCTCGCTCTCCTCCGCCAGCTTCACGAGATCGGCCACCGTCCTGACACTCGCGGCCTTGCTCTCGTCGAACTCTATCTTGAGGTCGTCCTCGATGGTGTACACGATGTCGGCTATCTGAAGGCTCGAAAGGCCGACCGATTCAAAGGCCGTATCGGCATTGAGGTCATATGAATCCGCTTTACTGCCGAGTTTCTTGGCAATGCGGGAACACACTTCTTCAGTGGTGATCACAGGATGCCTTTCAGGTACGGGGCGATGAATGCCAGAGATTCCCCACCGTCCGCGATCCGGCCACGCCACCAAGCGAGTCGGGGCACATTCGAAGGCCGACGCGAACCGCCGTCGATGGTAGGACGGAGATTCCAGCGCGGGACGGGAGTCGCCACGTTACCCAGGTGGCCGACGGGACACTATTGCCCTTTAGGGCAGTGATCGTTTTCAACCAACATACTGCTGGCGAAAAAGGGGCTGACATGTTTTGCTTGCCGAGGCTCACCCGGCCCGGGGGTAAGTACGCCGCGAGCTGACCCTGTGCGGTGGCAACTGCCGCGGGCGGCCACCGCCGCCCCTTCTCATCCGACGAGGACCAAGGAGATTCGAATGGCCGAGGTACACCTTGCGGCGGGCACGGTGGAGTACCAGGACACCGGCGGCGACGGGCCCGTAGTGGTCCTGCTGCACGGTGTCGCGATGGACGGCTCCCTGTGGCGGAACGTGGTGGCACCTCTGCGCGCGGAATTCCGTTGTGTGGTCCCGACGTTGCCGCTCGGCGGACACCGCACTCCGATGAAGGCCGACGCCGATCTGTCGATCCCCGGTGTCGCCCGGCTCGTGGCCGAGTTCCTCGACGAACTGGACCTGCGGGACGTCACGCTGGTCATGAGCGACTGGGGCGGGGCCCAGGCACTGGTCGCCCTGGGCCGGGACGAGCGGATCGGCCGCCTCGTCATCACCTCCTGCGAGGCGTTCGACAACTTCCCGCCGGGTGTGCCCGGTTCCAATCTGTACACCTCCGCGAAGATGCCCGGAGGTATCAACTTCGCCTTCAAGCTCCTGAAGCTGAAGCCGATGCGGCGCCTTCCCATGACCTGGGGCTGGATGAGCAAGCGGCCCGTCCCGCACGAGGTGATGGACGCGTGGTTCGAACCCCTGTGGACCTCCGCGGAGATCCGCCGGGATCTGCGGAAGTACGTCCTGGGCGTACCGCCCAAGGACGAACTCCTCGCCTGGGCTGAGAAGTTGCGGGAGTTCGACCGGCCGGCGCTCGTGGTGTGGGCCGCCGAGGACAAGGTCATGCCGCTCGCGCACGGGCGCAGGCTCGCGGAGCTGTTGCCCAAGGGCGAGCTCGTGGAGATTGCGGACAGTTACACCCTCATCCCGGAGGACCAGCCGGAACAACTCGCCGCGCACCTCCGGTCCTTCCTGCTCACGGGCAGGGCCACCGACTAGTCAGGACGACGCGAATCGTCCGCAGCCGCTTCCCTCGCGCGGGAAGCGGTGGTGAGGCGTGGGCGCAAGGCGAAGGACGACGACGTGGAGGATGGCATGGCGGACCCGATGGACTCGGGCGATCCGACGGACGAGCGGAGCAATCCCCTGGCGGTGCGGCTGGCCGCGCTGCCGGCGGATGCCCGGTACCCGGTCCTGCTGGACCTGGTGCGGGAGAAGACCGCGGAACTCCTCGGCTCCGACCCCGGGGATGTCGATCCCGACCTCGCCTATCGCGACTTCGGCTACAACTCCCTGGCCGCGGTGGAGCTGACGAGCAGTATCGGCGCGGCCAGCGGGTTCGAACTGCCGCTGACGCTGCTGTTCGACCATCCGACGCCCGCCGCCGTGGCGAAGCACCTGCTGTCGGCGCTGGGGTTCGCCCCGGCGGACGCGGAATCTCCGCGGACCGTCCCGGAGCCGGCCGACGACGAGCCGATCGCGGTCGTCGGAATGGCCTGCCGCTACCCGGCCGGCATCGCCTCCCCCGCCGACCTGTGGGATGTCGTGGCCGCCGGGCGGGACGTCGTCTCGGACTTCCCCGCCGACCGCGGCTGGGACCTGGACGGCCTCTTCTGCGACGATCCGGAGCGGGCCGGTACGAGTTATGCCCGCACCGGCGGCTTCCTGGAGTCCGTCGCCGACTTCGACGCCGACTTCTTCGGTGTCGCGCGGCGCGAGGCACTGGCGATGGACCCGCAGCAGCGGCTGCTCCTGCAGACGGTCTGGGAGTCCCTCGAGGACGCGGGTATCGATCCCGGCACGCTGCGCAACTCCCCGACAGGGGTCTACATCGGCAGCAGCGGCCAGGACTACGAACAACTGGCGCGCTCGGGCCCACTCGAACTGGAGGGCTACTGGGGCATCGGCTCGGCGGGCTCCGTCCTGTCCGGCCGCATAGCCTACGCGTTCGGCTTCGAGGGCCCGGCGCTCACCGTCGACACGGCCTGCTCGTCGTCCCTGGTGAGCGTGCACCTGGCGGCCCGGGCACTGCGCGACGGCGAGTGTTCGCTCGCGCTCGCCGGCGGCGCCGCCGTGATGACGACACCCAAGGTGTTCACGGAGTTCAGCAGACAGCGGGCCCTGTCACCGGATGGCCGGTGCAGGTCCTACGCGGAGGCGGCCGACGGTACGGGCTGGTCCGAGGGCGTCGGGATCCTCGTCCTGGAACGCCTCGGTGAGGCACGCCGGCGCGGCCACCGTGTCCTGGCGCTCATCCCCGGCTCGGCCGTCAACCAGGACGGTGCGAGCAATGGCCTGACGGCGCCCAACGGCGCCGCGCAGCGCCGGGTCGTGACACAGGCGCTCGCGGCGGCCGGCCTTCGCCCCGGTGACATCGACGCGGTGGAGGGGCACGGCACGGGCACGAAACTCGGTGACCCGATCGAGATCGACTCGCTCACGGCGGTGTTCGCCCAGGACCGTCCCCCGGCGCAGCCGCTGCGACTCGGCTCCATGAAGTCCAACATCGGCCACAGCCAGGCCGCGGCGGGCGTCGGCGGACTCATCAAGATGATCATGGCTCTGCGTCATGAAGTGCTTCCCAGGACCTTGCATGTCGACAAGCCGACACCCAAGGCGGACTGGACGAGTGGTGCGGTGTCCCTGCTGACGGAGTCGGCCCCGTGGCCGCGAAGCGGGCGCGTCCGCCGGGCCGGGGTGTCGGCGTTCGGGGTCGGCGGAACGAACGCGCACGTCCTCCTGGAGGAGGCACCCGGCGAACCCGACGACGAGCCGGCACCGGAACTCCCCGCCGGGCGCGGCGAGACCGGAGCCGCCGGGGACGCTCCGCCGGTCGTCCCCTGGGTTCTCTCCGCCAAGACCCCGGCCGCCTTGCGGAAGCAGGCCGAGCGCCTCCATGCGCATCTCACCGCACGGCCCGAAGCCACCCTCGCCGAGGTCGGGGCCGCGCTCGCGCTGACTCGGGCCCACTTGAGCCACCGTGCCGCCGTCACCGGTGCCACGCGCGACGAGCTGCTCGGCGCCGTGGCCGCCCTGGCCCGAGGGAAGGCCGGTGACGGGATCACCCTCGCCCGAGCCCGCGGCGGCGGCGGCAAAGTCGTCTTCGTCTTCCCCGGACAGGGATCCCAGTGGGTCGGTATGGGGCGTGAACTGGCCGCCACGCAGCCTGTGTTCGCACAGGAGCTGCGTGCCTGCGCCGATGCGCTCGCACCGTTCGTCGACTGGTCGCTCGAGGACGTGTTGCGCGGCGCGCCCGGCGCGCCCCCGCTGGACCGTGTGGACGTCGTACAGCCCGCGCTGTTCGCCGTGATGGTCTCGCTCGCCGCGCTCTGGCGGCGGCACGGGGTGCGTCCGGACGCCGTCGTCGGACACTCGCAGGGCGAGATCGCCGCCGCGTACGTCGCCGGAGGGCTGTCGCTCGAGGACGCGGCCCGCGTGGTGGCGCTGCGGAGCCGGGCCATCGCCGCCGTGATGGCCGGGCGCGGCGGGATGGCGTCGGTGACCGCGTCCCCGGAAAGGTTCCTTCCCCTGCTCGAACGCTGGGGCGAACGCCTCTCCGTCGCCGCCGTCAACGGGCCCTCCTCCATGACCGTCTCCGGGGACCCGGACGCCCTCGACGAACTGCTCGCGTGCTGTGCCGCCGAGGACATCTGGGCCCGTCGCATCCCCGTCGACTACGCCTCGCACTCCCCCCAGGTCGAATCCGTCGAGGAGCGGCTCGCCGAGGTCCTGGCTCCCCTGGAGCCACGCTCCGGCGGGGTCAGCTTCCACTCCACCGTCACCGCGGCCGAGTTCGACACGGCGGGGCTCGACGCCGGCTACTGGTACCGGAATCTGCGCCGGACGGTCCGCTTCGACCCTGTCGTACGGAGTCTCCTGGCACACGGTCACACGACGTTCATCGAGGTGAGTCCGCACCCGGTCCTCACGGTCCCACTGGAGCAGACGGTGGAGGAGACGGGCGCCTCGGCCGCCGTCTTCGGATCGGCCCGGCGTGACGGCGAATTGGCGCGCTTCGTCGGCGCCGTCGCCGAAGCGTATGCGCACGGAGCACCGGTGGAGTGGGACGCCCTGTTCGACGCGGACACCGCGCGGCGGGTCGAACTCCCCACGTATGCCTTCCAGCCGGAGCGGTACTGGGCGGTTCCACGGGCCGGCACGGGCGATGTCACCGGCGCGGGCCTGCTCGGCACGGGGCACCCGCTGCTCACCGCGGCCACCGGACTCGCGGACGGCGCGGGGTGGCTGCTCACCGGGCGGGCTTCCCGGGGCACGCACGGCTGGCTGGACGACCACGCGGTCCATGACACCGTCCTGATGCCCGGCACCGCCTTCGTCGACATGGCGGCACGCGCCGCGGCACTGGTCGGCTGCGATGTGGTCACCGAGCTGACGCTGGAGGAACCACTGGCCCTCCCGGACGCGGACGCGGTGGATCTGCAGGCGACGGTGGGGACGCCGGACGGGGCGGGGCAACGGCCGATCACCCTGTATTCACGCGCCGTCGACGCGGAGGAGGAAGAGGCGTGGACGCGGCACGCGGCCGGCCTCCTGGGGACGGCGCCCCCCGGCGCTTCCCCGACGGAACCGACCGTCTGGCCCCCGCCCGGCGCCACCCCCGTGGACATCGACGACCTGTACGAAGGCCTGGCGGACCTGGGCTTCGGCTACGGCCCCGTCTTCCAGGGCCTTCGTGCCGCCTGGCGGCACGAAGGCAGCCTCCTGGCGGAGGTGGACACCACAGCGGACGCGGAGGGCTTCGTGGTGCACCCCGCGCTGCTGGACGCGGCGTTCCACGCCCAGCTCGGGGAGACAACGGGCGCGGACGCCGGGTCGGCGCAGGTCTGGCTTCCGTTCACCTGGTCCGGCGTACGGATCGCCCGCCCCGGCGCCACCCGCCTGAGGGTGACGCTCACCGCGCGCGGCGAAGGCGTGGTTCAGATGTCCGCGACCGACGAGACCGGCACCCCGGTGGTCTCGGTCGACTCGGTGGTGGCCCGCCCGGTGTCCCCGGCCGGTCCGGCCTCGGTGCGCTCGGCCACGCGGTCGCTGTTCCGTCTGGAATGGCGGCCGGTGCCGGCACCGGCCGCAGGGGCCCGACCCGGCGGGCCGGTTGCGGTTCTGGGCACGATCGAAGGTGCCCGAATCCCTTCGGCCACAGCGGATTTCGCGGCGTACGCCGATCTGGCCGGCCTCCGCGCCGCTCTCGACTCGGGTGCCCCCGTCCCGGACGCCGTGATCGCACCCGAGTTCGCTCCGCGCACGGGGCCGGACGCGGTGCCGGACGCGGCGAAGGCCCGTGGCCTCGCGGTCCGCGCCCTCGCGCTTCTCCAGGAATGGCTCGCCGACGAGCGCCTCGCCGCCTCCCGGCTGGTCCTCGTCACGCGGAACGCCGTCGCTGTCGCTCCGGACGCCGGCACCGTGCAGCCGGGCCTCGCCACTCTCTGGGGTCTCGTCCGTGCCGCGCAGTCCGAGCACCCGGGGCGCTTCACGCTCATCGACGTGGAGGAAGCGGAAGGTCCCGCGCTGTCCGCGCTCCTCGGCGTGCGCGAGGGTGCGCGGGGTCCGGCGCTGCCCGCGCTTCTCGCCACGTTCGAGCCTCAACTCGCCGTGCGCGACACGATCCCGTACATGCCGCGTGTCGTCCGCGCCCACGCCTCCGGTGAGCCGCTCCCGTTCGCCGTGGACGGCACCGTCCTCATCACGGGCGGCACCGGCGGGATCGGCGCCCAGGTGGCCCGGCACCTGGTCGGCGAGCGCGGTGCCCGGCATGTGCTTCTCGCGAGCCGTCGTGGCCGCGCGGCCGACGGCGTGGACGGGCTGGTCGCCGAACTGACCGCTCTCGGCGCCGAAGTCACCGTCGCCTCCTGCGACTTCGCCCAGCGGGCGGACGTGGCCGGACTCCTCGCCTCCGTCTCGCCGGCGCATCCGCTCACCTCCGTGATCCATTCCGCCGGGGTCCTCGACGACGGGCTCCTGGAAACGCTCACTCCCGAACGCCTCGACCGTGTCCTGCGGCCCAAGGTGGACTCCGTGGTCCATCTGCACGAGCTGACCACAAAAGCCCCGCTCCAGTCCTTCGTGCTCTTCTCCTCGGTGGCCGGGACCATCGGCGGCCCGGGCCAGGCCAACTACGCCGCCGCCAACACCTTCCTCGACAGCTTCGCCCAGTGGCGGCGCGCGCAGGGACTGCCCGCCGTCTCCCTCGCCTGGGGACTGTGGGAGGAGACGAGCGTCATGACCCGGCATCTCGTGGGCGGCGGAGTGGCGCAGCTCGGCAGATCGGGGCTCGCCCCGCTCACGACCGACGAAGGACTTCGGCTCTTCGATGCCTCGCACGGCACCGGTGACGCGCTTCTGCTGCCCGCCCGGCTCGACCTGGCCGCTCTGCGCGCCCAGGGCCGCGACGGCACACTCCCCGCCGTCCTGAGCGCCCTCGTGCCGACCGCGGCCCGCCCGGTGGAGGCCCTCGGCGGTGCGCTGCTCGCCCGGCTCGACGCCGCACCGCCCGAAGAGCGGGACGCCATCGTCGCGAGCGTCGTCACCACGGAGATCGCCGCCGTACTCGGCCATGCCGATGCCGGGACGGTCGACCCGGAACGGCCCTTCAAGGAAATGGGACTGGACTCGCTCGGTGCGGTGCGGCTGCGCAACCGGCTCAGCCAGGCCACCGGGCTCACCCTGCCGTCCACGCTCGTCTTCAGCCACCCCAGGATCCCCGCGCTCGCGGCCCATCTGCGGGCCCTGCTGGAGGAGCCCACCGAACCGCACGCGCGGGAGCAGGCCGCCGCCGCCCTGTACGCGGGCCTCGACCGGCTCACCGCGCTCCTTCCCTCCGTCGCGGCGTCCGACGTCCACTCCGTGAGCGCCCGGCTGCGGTCCCTCCTCGCCTCCCTGGAGGGCACGGAACCCGGCGCTCAAGGCAGCCGCGGGCAGCGGATCGACGACGCCACCGCCGACGAGATGTTCGACCTGATCGACAACGACCTGGGGGTGGTCTGAGCCATGACCGACGACGACAGGACTCTGCGCTACCTCAAGCGCGTGGTCGCCGAACTCCAGGGCACCCGCGAGCGGTTGCGGCAGGCCGAGCAGCTCCTGTACGAGCCGGTCGCGATCGTCGGCATGGCCTGCCGGTATCCGGGCGGTGTCACGTCCGCCGACGATCTGTGGGAGGTCGTGGACCAGGGGCGTGACGTCGTCGGGCCCTTTCCCGACGACCGGGGCTGGGACCTCGACGGCCTCTTCGACGACGACCCCGACCGCTTCGGGACCTCGTACGCCCGATCCGGTGGATTCCTCGACGGGGCGACGGAGTTCGATGCCGAGTTCTTCGGCATCGGGCCCACCGAGGCGCGTGCCATGGACCCGCAGCAGCGGCTGCTCCTGCACACCGTCTGGGAGTGCCTGGAGGACGCCGGAATCGACCCCGGCACACTGCGCGGCTCCCGTACAGGCGTGTTCGTGGGGACGACCGGGCAGGACTACGCCCTGCTCGCGCGCTCCGGTCCGAGCGATCTGGAGGGCTACTGGGGTATCGGCTCGGCGGGCAGCGTGCTGTCGGGGCGGGTCTCGTACACGATGGGCTTCGAGGGGCCGGCGCTCACCATCGACACGGCGTGTTCCTCGTCCCTGGTCAGTGTGCATCTGGCGGCGCAGGCGCTGCGCCGCGGCGAGTGCTCTCTCGCAATCGCCGGTGGGGTCACGGTGATGTCCACGCCGGGCGTGTTCACGGAGTTCAGCAGGCAGCGCGCGCTGTCACGGGACGGCCGATGCCGCTCCTACGCGGAGGCGGCGGACGGAACCGGCTGGGGCGAGGGCGTCGGAGTCGTCCTCCTCGAGCGGCTCAGCGAGGCCCGGCTCAACGACCACCGCGTCCTCGCCGTCGTCCGGGGCTCGGCCGTCAACCAGGACGGGGCGAGCAACGGACTGACCGCGCCCAGCGGCACGTCTCAGCAGCACGTCATCAGCCAGGCGCTCGCCTCCGCCCGTATCCGTCCGGCCGACATCGACGCCGTCGAGGGCCATGGCACCGGGACCACACTGGGCGACCCCATCGAGATCGACGCGCTGGACGCCGTCTACGGCCGGCAGCGCGGGGAACGACCGCCTCTTTTCCTCGGCTCGTTGAAATCCAACCTCGGGCACAGCCAGGCGGCCGCCGGTGTGGGCGGGCTCATCAAGATCGTCCAGGCCCTGCGCCACGAGCTGCTTCCGCGGTCCCTGCATGTCGACCGGCCCACGTCGAAGGCCGACTGGTCCGGCGGCATCTCCCTGCTGACGGAAGCCGCGCCCTGGCCACGCGGGGAGCGGGTCCGTCGCGCGGGCGTCTCGTCCTTCGGCATCAGCGGCACCAACGCCCATGTGGTCGTCGAGGAAGCACCGGTCGGCGGACAGGAGGCGGGCGAGGAAGCACGGCCCGGCCTTCCCTCGGTCCCGTGGGTGCTCTCCGCCAGGACTCCCGCCGCGCTCCGCGATCAGGCCCGCCGCCTCCACACCCACCTCGTCACGCATCCCGGCGCCGGGCCCACCGAGGTCGGCGCGGCCCTCGCCCGCGGCCGCGCCCGCTTCGAGCACCGGGCTGTCGTCATCGGCGCGGACCGTGCCGAACTCCTCGCCGGTCTCACGGCGTTAGGCACGGGCGAGCACTCGGCCAACACCGTGCGGGGCGTGGCGGCACGAGCCGGCAAGACCGCTTTCCTCTTCTCCGGGCAAGGCTCCCAGCGCGTCGGCATGGGGCATGAACTCGCCGCCGGACACCCGGTGTTCGCGGAGGCCCTCGACGCGGTCTGCGCCGAGCTCGACCGTCGTCTGGAGCGGCCGCTGCGGCAGGTGATGTTCGCCGCCCCGGGCACCCCGGAGGCAGAGCTCGTGCACCGCACGGGCCATACCCAGCCCGCCCTGTTCGCCCTGGAGGTCGCCCTCTACCGCCTCGTCGAATCGTGGGGCCTCACCCCCGACCTCCTGTTGGGCCACTCGATCGGCGAACTGTCCGCCGCTCATGTCGCCGGGGTCCTCTCCCTCGCCGACGCGAGCGCCCTGGTCGCCGCCCGCGGCGCGCTGATGCAGGCGCTGCCGGAGGGGGGCGCGATGGTCGCGGTGGAGGCGTCGGAGGAGGAGGTGCGCACAAGCCTGTCGGGGTACGAGCAACTGGCGGTGGCGGCCGTCAACGGACCCCGCTCGGTGGTCGTCTCCGGTTCCACGGACGACCTCGACACCTGGGAAATCCCTTGGCGGCAGCGGGGCCGCCGCACCCGCAGGCTGCGGGTGAGCCACGCGTTCCACTCACCCCTGATGCGCCCCATGCTCGGTCGCCTCGCCGAGATCGCGGGCGGTTTGAGCTACCGGGCACCGCGCATCCCGATCGTTTCCAACGTCACCGGCACCCTCGCCGACCCGGCCGCACTCGCCACCCCCGGCTACTGGGTGCGGCACGCCGAGCAACCGGTCCGCTTCCACGACGGCATACGCGCCCTGGAGAACGCGGGGGTGACCGCCTTCCTGGAGCTCGGCCCGGCCGGGGTACTCACCGGCATGGCGCAGGAGTGCCTGGCCGAACCGTCCGCCGCCGTCCTCACCTGCGCGCTCGACGGGCGCAGGCCCGAGCCCGCCGCGCTCCTGACCGCGCTCGCGGAGCTGCACACCCACGGCGCGGGCGCCGACCCGGCGGGACTGTTCCCACCGGCCGCCGGCCGCGGGGTGAACCTTCCCACGTACGCGTTCCAGCCACGTCGCCACTGGATCGACGTACCCCGGACGGTCAGCGGCCCGCAGCGGGCGGACCGCGACGCGCCCTCCCCGAGCGGGACTTCGAAGGAGGTCGAGGAGCCGCCCCTGGATGTCCTGGACCTGGTCCTGACCGCGGCCGCCCTCGTCCTCGGATACGAGGACAGCACGGCGGTGGACGCGGACAGATCCCTCCTGGAACTCGGCATCGACTCCCTCGGCGCGGTCCGGCTCCAGCGGCGGTTGTCCACCGCAACCGGGCTCGACCTGCCGGCGACACTTCTGGTGGACCACCCGACCCCGGCGGCGGTCGCGGATCATCTGCGGCCGCTGGTCGGACAGGCCACGCCCGAAACCCGGGAGGCCGCGGCGGCCCCCGCAGCCACCCCGACCCCGTACACCACCCTGCTCAGGTCCGCCCACCTCCGCGGCGAACTCGCCGCCACCGTCCCGTGGCTGCGGGAGGCCGCCGCCGCGCTCCCCACCTTCTCCTCCCCCGGCCGGCTCACCGCGGCGACCGGACCCACCCTCGTCTCCGACGGCGCCGCCGACCCCGCCGTGGTCTGCGTGCCGTCGTTCCTGGCCGGTTCGGGCACGCACCAGTTCGCGCGGTTCGCCGCGGGCTTCCGCCGTCGCCTGCGGATGTCGGCGCTCACTCTGCCCGGCCTCGGCGGCCCCTCACCCCTCCTCCCGGGATCCTGGCGCGCGGCGGTCGACAGTCTGGCCGCCGAGACGCTCGCGGCCGCGGCCGGTGCCCCCGTGCTGCTCGCCGGGCACTCCATCGGCGGAGCCTTCGCGCACGCCGCGGCCGCGAGCCTCGAACGCGCCGGGCACCAGGTCGCGGGTGTCGTCCTGATCGATACGTACGAGCCCGAACCCGCCCGGCAGAGCGAGGTCTTCGCCTGGGCGATGGGCCGCATCCTCTCCAGGGACCAGGCGTCGGCCGGCGTCGACGAAGCGGGCGTGCTGGCCATGGGCGGCTATCTGCGCCTCTTCGACGACTGGGCCGCCGATCCGCTCGCCGCCCCGGCACTGCTCCTCACCGCCGAACGCGGCCCCGACGCGTCGAACAGCGAGGGCTGGCGTCTGTGGCGCGCGGCGGACACCGTCACGCCGGTCCCGGGCGATCACTTCTCGCTCCTCGAGGAACACGCCGCCGACACGGCACGGACCGTCGAGGACTGGCTTCGAAAGGAACGTTCATGCAGCCCGTCGGCATAGTCGACTTCGGGAGCTATCTGCCCGAGAACGTCGTGGGACCCGAGTTCTTCCACGACCCGGACGCCCCGGTGGACCCACTCGCCGGCGCCCCGCTGTTCAAGGTCCCCGCGACACGGCACCACGTCGCTCCGGACGAGCGTGCCTCCGACATGATCGCGAAGGCGGCCGAGGCGGGGGGGGGGCGGGGCGGGGGGGAAAACCACCCGGGGGTGTTG
>NZ_JBHWVI010000159.1:0-19918 GCF_042737005.1 Streptomyces sp. NPDC060027 | reverse complement strand
CCTCCGGACCCACACCACGCGAACGCAACACACCCGCCAACCGGTTCGCCCGCACCTGCAGCTCCCCGAACGTCAGACGAACACCCCCCGCCTCCACCGCCACCGCGCCCGGCGACACCGCCGCACGCTCCGCGATCAACTCCGGCACCGACACCTCACCCACCGGCGCCACCGTGTCGTTCCAGGCCTTGAGGAGTCGGCGTTCCTGGACGGAGGTGATGTCGACGGCGGACAGGGAGGCGTCCGCGTTCGCCGCGACGGCTTCGAGGAGTTGCACGAAGTGGTGGGCGAGGCGCTCGACGGTGTCGTGGTCGAAGAGCGAGGTGGCGTATTCGAAGGCACCGATCAGGGAGCCGTCGGACTGGCGCCAGACGAAGAGGGTCAGGTCGGTCTTGGCCACACGCCAGGCGCCCTGGAAGGCGTCCATGAGGACGTCGTCGGCAGCCACGGAGGTGGCGCCGTCGTCCTGGAGGTCGAAGGCGACCTGGTAGAGCGGCGTGCGGGAGAGGTCACGGGTGGGCTGGAGCTCGTCCACCAGGCGCTCGAAGGGCAGTTCCTGGTGGGCGAAGCCGGCCATGACCGTGCCGCGGACGCGCTGGAGGAGTTCGGCGAAGGTCGGGTCGCCGGTCAGGTCGCAGCGCATCACCAGGGAGTTGAGGAAGAAGCCGACGGTGTTCTGGGTCTCGGGGCGGGTGCGGCCGGTGACCGGGCTGCCGATACCGAAGTCGTCCTGGCCGCTGTAGCGGCCGAGCAGCGCGCCGAAGGCGGCGAGCAGGGTCACATAGGGGGTGGCGCCGTGCCGGCGGCCGATGCCGGTGAGGGCGTCGGCGAGCGAGGCCGGCACGGAGAAGCGGACGCCGGAGCCGTGCGCGTCGCGCCGGGCGGGCCGGGGCCGGTCGGTGGGGAGCCGGAGTTCGGGCAGGCCGTCGAGGGCCTGCTTCCAGTGGTCCAGTTCTCGCGACGACGCGATGCCGTCGGCGTGTGTCGACTGCCAGGCCGCGAAGTCGGCGTACTGCACCGGGAGTTCATCGAGCCGGGGTGAACGGTCCTCGCTCGCCGCGGCGCACAGTTCGCGCAGCTCGCGGTCGAGGAGGACGGTGGACCAGCCGTCGGTGGCGATGTGATGGGTCGTCACCAGCAGGACCGGGCCGCCCTTGGGCACCCGGACCAGCAGCGCCCGCCACAGCGGGCCGTCGGTGAGGTCGAAGCCGCGGCCGAACTGCTCGCCGAACAGCCGCTCCAGGTGTGCTTCCGAGGCGTCCTCGACACGCAGTTCGACCGTCCCGGGCGCGACGACCACCTGACGGGGTTCCTCACCCTCGACCGGGTAGCGGGTGCGCAGGGACTCGTGGCGGGCCTCCAGGGCGTCGAGCGCGGCCTGCACGGCGTCGCGGGTGGTACCCGCCGGCAGCCGGAGGAAGAAGGGGGCCACCCACTCGGGGCTGCCCGGGTGCATGCGGTCCAGGAACCACAGCCGGTGCTGCCCGAAGGAGAGCGGCAGCGTCCGGTCCCGCCCGACCGGGGTCACACCGGGCACCGCGGGCCGTGCGTCCTCCAGCAGCCTCGCCTGCGCCTCCACGGTGAACGCGCCGAACAGGCCGCGGAGTTGGATGTCGTCCCCGGACGCCTTGCGCAGGGCGTCGGCAAGCCGGGTGAGGACGAGGGAGGAACCGCCGAGGGCGAAGAAGTCGTCGTGCGCGCCGACCTGTTCGATCTGGAGAAGCTGCTCCCACACCTGGGTGACGAGCCGTTCGGCGGGGGTGCGCGGGGCGACGTACTCGGCGCCGCGTGCCTGCTCCTGGACCGGGTCGGACAGGGCTCCGCGGTCCACCTTTCCGCTGCTGGTCAGCGGGAAGGCGTCCAGCGGCACGAAGACCGAGGGGATCATCGGCTCGGGCAACCGGCCGCGCAGGAAGGTGCGCAGTTCGTCCCTGGGTATGCGGCGCCCCGCCGTCACATAGGCGACGAGCCTCTTGGTGTCGCCCGCGACCCGGGCGTCGACGACCGCGCCCCGCACGTCCGGGTGGGCGTTCAACGCGGCCTCGACCTCTGCCGGTTCTATCCGGACGCCGTTGACCTTGACCTGCTGATCGGCGCGGCCGAGGAAGTCCAGGGCGCCGTCGGAACGCCAGCGCACCAGGTCCCCGGTGCGGTACATCCGGCTTCCGGGGGTGCCGTGCGGGTCGGGCAGGAAGCGCTCGGCGGTCTGTCCCGGACGGCCCGCGTAGCCGCGCGCCGTGCCGTCGCCCGCCGCGTACAGCTCCCCCACGACGCCGATCGGCACCGGGTCGAACTCGGCGTCGAGGACGTACACCCGCATGTGGTCCATCGGGCGTCCGATGGGGACCGCCTCGGTGTGCCGCTCGGGGTCGAAGAGCTGGGCGGTGACGTCGATGGAGCACTCGGTGGGCCCGTAGGTGTTCCAGACCCGGGCGCCGCCCGGTTCCGCGAGGCGGCGGCACAGTTCGGCGTCCAGCGGCTCGCCCGCCGAGCACACCAGGCGCAGGTCCGCGCAGTCCGCCCAGCGGGGCTCGGCGACCAGGAGCCGCAGCACGGACGGCACGCCCTGGAGGACGGTCACCCCCGCGTCGGCGACCGTCGCCGCGAGCAGCGCGGGGTCGGCTTCGGCCCCCGGCGGCGCCATGACGACGGTGGCGCCCGCGGCGAGCGGGGCGAACAGCTCCCAGCCGGCGGCGTCGAAGGTCAGTACGGTCTTCTGGAGCACCCGGTCCGTCGTCGTCAGCCCCTGGTTGTCCAGCGACCAGGCGACGCGCCCCGCGATGCCTCCGTGCTGCACAAGCACGCCCTTGGGGCGGCCGGTCGAGCCCGACGTGTAGGTGAGGTAGGCGGCGTGGTCCGCGCTCACCTTCGACAGGGGCGCTGTGTCGGGGAGTTCGTCGAGGAGCTCGGAGTCCAGGGCCACCACGCCACCGGGCAGGAGCTTCTCGAACGGCCCGGCATCGGCCGCGGTCGTGACGACGGCGCCCGCACCGCTGTCCGCGACCACCCAGGCCGTACGTTCCTGCGGATGCCCGGCGTCCAGCGGCACATAGGCCGCGCCCGCCTTCCAGACGCCGAGCAGTGCCGCGACCAGGTCGTGGCCGCGCGGCAGGCAGACGACGACCCGGTCCTCGGCGCCGATGCCACGGGCCGCGAGCAGCCGTGCGACGCTGTTGGCGCGCCGGTCGAGCGCTTCGTAGCTCAGCGGCCCCTGGGCGCCGTCGACCGCGACGGCGAGCGGGGTCGACACGGCCTGATGGGCGATGAGTTCGTGCAGCGGGACAGTCATCTCTGCTCCAGGGAAGGTGAACGCACGTGCGGCGGTGCGGCGGCCCTGCGCGGCAGGGGCCCGTAGGACGAAGGCGGGTGCGTGCGGCAGGAGCCGGTGTGCGCGTCGGATTCCGGTGGTGCGCGCCCGCCCGGAGGCCGGTGGTCGCGCACCGGAAGCCCGTGGTTACGCGGCGGGGGCCGGCAGAAAGTCCGTCACGTCGGTGCCCAGACCGCCGGCGCGGGCCCGGTCCCGTACGAAGCGGGCGAGCGCGAGGTCGAGGACGCCGAGTCCGAACGGCGAGTAGACGAGGGGCCTGCCCGGGCGCGGGTCGAGGCGCGCGGTGCCACGCAGCAGCGCGCCGATACTGGCGTCGATGAACTCCCGTCCGCCGGTGGCCAGTTCGGCGAGGTGCACGGAGGTGTTCTCGCGGCAGACGTGGTCCGGGTCGTCGACGACGTTGTGGGCTTCGAGCACGGCGCTCGTGGTCAGGTCGCGCAGCGAGACGTGCAGCACCACGGTGCCGGGCGGGCAGGCGTCGAGTCCGGTGTGCGGGGTCGCGGCGGTGGTGGCGATGGACACCAGGTCGTGGGCGGCCAGCGCGTCGTCGAGCGAGTCGCAGTGGCGGACGGCGGCGGACGGCAGCAGCCGCGCGTTGTCCTCGGTGAACCTCCGGGCGCGCTCCGGGTCGGTGTCGTACACGGTGAGCCGGTCGAGTCCGGGATGTTCGACGCCGAGGAAGCGCAGTACCTCGCAGTTGATGACGCCGCAGCCGATGAGGGTGATCCCGGAGGGCCTGCGGCCGCCGAGCAGCATGCGGGCGCCGACGGCCGCCGACGCGGCGGTGCGCCGGGCGGAGATCAGGGAGCCTTCGATGAGCGCCTCGGGCTGTCCGTTGCGCAGCGAGTTGAGCAGGATGGCGGCGCTGGCCCGTTGGACTCCGTCGGCGATGTTGCCGGGGAAGGAGGCGATCCACTTCATGCCGGCGATCCCGTCTTCGCCCGCGTCCGTGCCTGTGCCGGCACCCCGCTCCCCCACGCTGCCGCCGAGGTAGCCCGGCAGACCGATGATCCGGTCCCGGGGCCGGTCGGGGAAACGCAGGAAGACGGAGTGCGGCAGGCTGGTGCGGCCCTCGTCGTGGCGCCGGTAGGCGTCGGCGACGAGGTCGATGACCTCCTTCTCGCGGTCCTGGAGGAGCCCCGCGACCGTCTGGTGGCCGATGATCAGCATGTTCCCACCGCCATGGTGTGCTCCGGTTCCTTCCACAGGTGGCTCACCTCGCCGAACTGGCGGCGCACCCATTCGTCGTCGTAGATCGTGTCGAGGTAGCGGTCGCCGCGGTCCGGGAAGATCAGCACGCAGGTGCTGCCGGCCGGGACGCGGTCCGCGAACCTGCGCAGCGCGGCCGTGACGGCGCCGGACGAGCCGCCCGCGAGGATGGCCTCGCGCCGGGTCAGGGTCCGGCAGCCGACCACGCAGTCGAGGTCGGAGACCAGCACCACCTCGTCGGCGAGCGTCGGGTCGAAGAGAGCGGGGCGGACCGCCGCGCCGTGTCCGGGCAGCAGCCGGGGTCCCGGCGGTCCGCCGAACAGCACGCTGCCGAGGGCGTCCACGCCGATCAGCGTCGTGGGCAGGCCGTGGTCGCGGATGTACTCGGCGCAGCCGCGCAGGGTGCCGCCGGTGCCGGTGGCACAGAACAGGTAGTCGACCTGGTCGTCGAGCGCCTCGGCGATCTCCCGCATGGTGCGGGTGTGGGCCCGTGGGTTGAGCGGATTGGCGTACTGGTTGGGCCAGTAGGCGCCGGGTGTCGCGGCCACCAGTTCCCGGACCCGGGCGAGCCGGGCCGGGAGGTAGGCGCCGGTGTCCGGGTCGGGTTCGGTGACCATGTCGACGGTGACCTGGTAGGCGCGCAGGATCGCCAGGTTCTGCCGGGTGGTCTTGGGGTCGACGACACAGATGAAGTCGATCCCGTAGTAGCGGCAGATCTGGGCGATGCCGATGGCCAGGTTGCCGGAGCTGGACTCCACGACCGTGGACCGGCCGGGGATCAGTTCGCCGCCCCGGATCCGGCCCAGCAGCATGGACAGCGCGGACCGGTCCTTGACGCTGCCGCCGGGGTTGAACCCTTCGAGCTTGGCGAGGACTCGGGAGGGAAAGCGGGGCAGCAGGCCGCCGAGCTCCACCAGATGTGTGTCGCCGATGGCGTCGAGGATGCCGTCGAGCACCGGTCGTGGCGTCATGGCCGCGGACTCCTGCCGGGGTCGTGGTCGGTCGCGGGGTGCCGTTCGGGGCGGGTCTGCCGGTGCTCCGGGCGGTCGTTCACGAAGAGCCGCCGGAGCCGCCGAGGGCGAGCAGGGCCCGGCGTTCGGCGTCGTCGGTCAGCGGGATGCGGGAGACGCGCTGGTCCGGGTCGTCCGCGGCCGCTTCGAGGAACCGCACGAAGAGATCGAACAGCCTCTCGATCGTGACCTGTTCGAAGAGGTCGGTGTCGTAGCGCAGGGCCACCGTCAGGCCGTACACATCGCGGGTGATCTCCAGCGAGAGGTCGCACTGGCCTTCCAGATGCGGGATCTCCATGTACGTCGTCTCGATGCCGGCCACGTCCATCGGCTCGCCCGAAGCGGCGCCGCCCATGCCGGATCCGAACCGGTCGGTGGAGACCATCGTCACGGAGATCCGGTACAGCGGACCTTCCGTGCTCGCGTCACGGGCGACCAGCGGGTACGGATAGGAGACACGGGCGGTGGCCTGCCGGACCCGGTCGGCGGCCTGGGCCATCGCGTCCGCGAGCGTGGTCTGCCGGTCGAACCGGGCGCGGATGAGCACCGGGTTGACGAAGTAGCCGACGACCTGGGCCGCGGAGGAGCGACGGGTGGACGCGGGGCAGGCGAGCAGGAAGTCGCGCTGGCCGCCCCAGCGGTGCAGCAGTGCCTGGAAGGCGCCGAGGGTGAGGGCGAACGGGGAGACCCCGCGGCTCGCGGCGGTGCGCAGGACCTTGTCGGAGAGCCGGTCGGGCAGCCGGCGCAGCAGAGTCGCGCCCGACTGCGAGGAGACGGCGGGGCGGGGCCGGTCGGTGGGGAGTTCGGCGGCGCGGGCTCCGGCGGCCTCCTCCTGCCAGAACTCCGCCTGCCGCTTGCCCCGCGAGGACTCCAGGAGCAGTTGCTCCCGTTCGACGGAGTCGTCGTAGGTGACGGGAAGGGGTTCCCAACCGGGGTGCCCGGCTCCGGTCGCGAAGGCCTCGTAGGCCTGGAGGAGGTCGCGCCACAGGAGCCACTGCGAGAAGGCGTCGGTCGCGATGTGGTGGGTGACGACGAGTGCCACCGCGTCGCCGCGCCGGCGCAGCAGTACGGCACGGAAGGGTCCCTCGGTGTCCAGCCGGAACGGCCTTCGTACCTCGGCCTTCACCAGCTCGTCGAGCTCCTCGTCCGAGGCGTCGGGGATCTCATGGACCGTCAACTCGCCCAGGGCGCCGCCTTCCTGGACGACTCGGCAGGGCTGGCCGTCGGTCTCCGTGTAGAGGGAGCGCAACATGGGGTGACGGTCCGTCAGCGCGTGGACCGCGCGGGCGAGGATCGCGGGGTCCGGCGCGGGCCTCATCCGGGCGCCGCCGGCCAGGTTGTACGTCGCGCTGTCGGGGGTCAGGCGCTGGAGGAGCCAGAGGCCCTCCTGCCCGACGGACAGCGGGAGTCGGGTGTCGAGGACGGGTTCGGCCGTCGGCGTTCCGTGGGCGGATTGCGTCGCCGACCCCCCGTGGTCGAGTCGCACGGTCAGACCTCCGCCTTCGCCGTGGTGAGGAAGGCGACGACGTCGCGCACCCGCAGCAGGTCGGCGACCGTCTCGTCCGGCACCGAGAGGCTGTAGGTCTTCTCTACGGCGGCCAGCAGGTCGACCCGGGTGAGCGAGTCCATGCCCATCTCCTCGAAGCTGGAGTCGGCGTCGATGTCGCCCTCCAGGTCGGGGGCGGTGCGCTTGACGAGTGCGATGACCTCGGCGGTCAGGACATCGGTGGTGGGCTCGTGCGTGGTCATATGAGGTTCCGTCTCTGTGGAGGTGTTCGGTGGTGCCGGGTAAGTCGAGGAAGGGCCGGTCAGGGCATGCGGACGACTTGTCCGGCGTAGGTGAGTCCGGCGCCGAAGCCGAGCAGCAGGACGTGCTCGCCCGGCGTGGAGCGGCCGCTGTCGTAGAGGCGGCTGAGCGCGAGCGGCACCGAGGCGGCGGAGGTGTTGCCGGTGTCGACGACGTCGTTGACGACGCGCTCGGGCGGCAGTTCCAGCTCGCGGGTGAGGGTCTTGATGATGCGGTTGTTGGCCTGGTGGGGCACGAACCAGTCGATGTCGGCCATGGTGATCCCGGCGGCCGCGCAGGCCCGGTGGGCGACGTCGGGCATGGTGGCGGTCGACCACTTGTAGACCAGGGGCCCGTTCATGGCGACGTACTCGCGTCCGTCAGGCCGCTCGGTCAGGCCGAGGACGCTGTGCCGGGCGCCGTCGCTCCCCCAGACGGCGGGGCCTATGCCGGTGCGGTCGGAGCGCGAGACGACGGCGGCGCCGGCTCCGTCGCCGAAGATGACGAAGGTGTCGGGGTCGTTCGGGTCGATCCAGTCGCTGGTGCGCTCGGCGCCGACCACCAGGACGTGCCGCGCCTCACCGAGCCGCACCGCGTTGGAGGCCATCGCCATCGCGTAGGTGAAGCCCGCGCACACCGCGTTCAGGTCGTAGGCGCCCGAGTTGGGCAGTCCGATACGGCTGGCCACTTCCGGGGCGATGCCGGGCATACGACGCTTGCGGGTCGCGGTGGCGACGACGGTCAGGTCGACCTCGGCCGGGTCGATGTCGGCCATCACGAGGGCCTTCTCGCCCGCGGCGACGGACATGGTGACCAGGTCCTCGGCCTCGCTCGCGTGGTGCCGGGTCTTGATGCCGGTGCGCTGTTCGATCCACTCCGGGGAGACCGTCGTCCGCGGGGACAGCTCCTCGTTGGAGAGCAGCCGCGCGGGCCGGTAGGCGGCGATGCCGGTGATCCGGGATCCGTGGGTCGGCGGGGTCAGATAGGTGTCCAACGGGGCTTTCCTCAGCTCGGGTTGTGACATGACGTCCTCAACTCCCTTCGTCCGAACGGGTGTCGGTGGGTTCGGCCATGGCCACGGCGATCCGCCGGGGCCCGGTGAACGGCTCGCGCGCGTGCGCGGTGAGCATGTTGTCGACGATCAGCACGTCGTCGCGCTGCCAGTCGAAGCGCACGGAGTTGGCCCGGTAGACGGCGCGCAGATGGTCCGTCACCTCGTCCGGGACGGCTCCCCCGTCGCCGTAGTACGTGTTCGTGGGCAGGTCCTCCTCGGGGAAGATCGCGCGCAGGCCCGCTCCGACCTCGGCGGCGACCGTGCTGACGTGGAAGAAGGTGGCGTGGTTGAACCAGACGCGTTCGCCGGTCACCGGGTGGCGGTGCACGGTCGCGCGGTGCGCGGTGGTGCGCAGCCCGCCGTCGGGCCGCCACTCGGCGACGATGTCCCGCTCCTTGCAGTACGCGATCACGGCGTCCGGGTCGGTGGTGTCGAACGCCTCCTGCCAGGGCACGCCGAAGCCGGTGTGGAAGTTGCGCACGACCTGCCAGCCGCGCCGCTCGAACTCCTCGCGCACCTCGGCGTCGAGGCCCGCGAGGACCCGACGGGTGTCGGCGAGCGGGGTCGCGCCCTGGGTGACGGGCGGCTCCGCGCAGTAGAAGTAGAGGGTGCCGGGCCATACGGCCTGGTAGGAGTTCTCGTTGTGCAGGAAGATCTCCTCGGCCGGCGGGTAGTCGGTCGAGGTGTAGACCTGGCCCTTGATGGTGCTGCGGGGTGAGGAGCGCTCGGCGTAGGCCAGGGGCGGGGTGCCGGAGAAGGCGCGTACGACGGCGTCGAAGCCGTCGACTCCGCCGACGGCGTAGCCCCGCAGCAGGAGCGCGCCCCGCTCGGTCAGGGACTGCCGAAGCCCGGCGCGGTGCCGCCGGATGTCGTCGAGGACGGACGCGCCGTCGCCCGCCGCGCTGTACAGCGCGGGTGCGGTGCCGGTGCCGGCCCAGCCGGGCAGCGGTTTCTGGTCCGGGGTCGTCATGTCGTCGTCCCCCGGCTCAGTCGGACATCGCGACGAGGACCCGGCGGTCGCCGGTGAACGGCCGCCGTCCGTGCGCCAGCAGGACGTTGTCGATGAGCAGCAGGTCGCCGCGGTCCCAGTCGACGTCGACGGCGACGGCCAGACCCCGGTCCCGGATCTGGGTGACGTACGCGGCGGGGATGGGGCTCCCGTCGGCGAACCGCACCATCTGCGGCAGCTCGTCCTCGGGGAGGATCGCGGCGAGTTCGGCGGCGGTGTCGTCGCCGAGCCCCGCCGGGTGCCACTGGTCGGCCTGGTTGAACCAGACCTCGGCGCCGGTCACCGGGTGCCGGATGGTGGACGGGCGGACCGACTCGACGCGCAGGCCACCGTCGCGGCGCCAGGTCCACTCGGCGCCGCTGCCGGACAGGAACTCCTCGACCTCGTCGCGTTCCTTGGTCTCGAAGGTGTCCTGCCAGCTCTTGCCGAGGCCGTACCCGTCGTGCAGGTTCTGGAGGTAGCGCACGCCGCCCGCGAAGGCCTCGCGCACCTCGTCGTCGAGCGTGGCCAGCCAGCGGGCGGCGTCGGAGACGGGGGTCGCGCCTCCGCCGCCGGGCTTCACCTCGCAGTAGAAGGCGAGCCGGGTCGGCCAGGCGTGCGCGTAGCTCATCTCGTTGTGCATCGAGATGGTGTACTCCCGCGGGTACTCCGTCGACGTGTACACGTTTCCGCCGACCTTGGTGCGCGGCGAGTTGCCGTGGACGTACGCCAGGCGGTGCGGCAGCAGCCGGTCGAACGCCGCGTCGAGCGTCTCGGGTTTGATGCCGAAGCCGCGGAGGACCAGGCCCTTCTCGCGGACCAGGAGGTCGTCCAGGCCGGGGTTGAGGGTGTCCAGCCGGGCGAGCAGTTCGTCGGCGCCGTCGCCGTCCTCGGCCGTGATCTCCAGCGGTGCCCAGGTCTCGGTGTTGGTCATGGAGCTGTCCTCGCGGTCGTGGCCGCCGGTCGTGCGGCCTGGCGGGCGGATGCGGTGAGCCCCTGCGGCGGTGCGGCGAGCCGCGCGGCGATGTCCGCGGTCAGCTCGGCCTCCCGCGGGGCCAGATAGAAGTGGTCGCCGGGGAAGGTCCGCAGGTGGAAGCCACCGGTGGTCAGGTCGGCCCAGGCGGTCACGCTTCGGACGTCGCAGCCCGGATCGGCGGCACCGACGTACGCGGTGACCGGGGCCCGGAGCGTGGGCGGATTCCTCGGTGCGTAGGTCTCGATGAGGCGGTAGTCGTCGCGCAGCACGGGCAGCAGCAGTTCGCGCAGTTCGGGGACGCCGTACGGGTCGCCGCCCAGGGTGCCGAGCCGTCGTACGGAGGCGAGCAGGACGTCGTCGGCCGCGCGGTGCAGGGTGGTGCGGGGCGCGCGGTGCGGGGCGTTGCGCGCGGAGAGGAACACGTGACGGGGCCCGGGACCGGTCTTCTCCAGTCGGGCCGCGACCTCGTACGCCACCGCGGCGCCCATGCTGTGCCCGAACAGCGCGAGCGGCACGTCCCGGTAGCCGGAGAGGGCCGCGGCGATCGGGTCGGCGAGCTCCTCCATCGACGTGGCGCACGGCTCGGCCATCCGCTCCTGGCGCCCGGGGTAGCGCACGGCGAGCAGTTCGACGTCGCCGGGCAGCCGGTGCGGCCAGCCGTGGAAGAGCTGCGCGTTCCCTCCGGCGTGCGGAAGACACACCAGGCGGACGCGCGGAGAACGCGCCGCCGGATAGCGGCGGAACCACGGGGCGTCGGAGGTCACAGCGCCATGCCTCCGTCGACGCGCAGCACCTGTCCGGTGATGTAGGCGGCCTTCGGGGAGACCAGGAAGGAGACCAGGTCGGCGACCTCGCGGGGCTGTCCGAACCGCCCCAGCGGGATGCGGGTGAGCGCCCCCTCGACGACGCTGTCGGGCAGCCCCGCGACCATCTCGGTCTCGATGAAGCCGGGTGCGACGGCGTTGGCCCGTATCCCGTAGCGCCCGGCCTCCTTGGCCAGCGACTGGGTGAGGCCGATGATCCCCGCCTTGGACGCGGAGTAGTTGGCCTGGCCCGCGTTGCCCGCCACCCCGGCGACCGAGGAGAGGGTGACGACGGCTCCGGCCCGCTCGCGGATCATCGGCCGGATCACCGAGCGCAGCAGATGGTAGGTGCCGCTCAGATTGGTACTCAGGACGGAGTGCCAGTCCTCGTCCCCCATGAGAGCGAGGGGCCGGTCCCGGGTGATGCCCGCCGAGGCGACGACCGCGTCGGGCGTGCCGAGCTCCGTCTCCACGGCGGAGACGAACTCCTGCACCTCCTCGCGGACGGCTACGTCGACCCTGCGGGCCAGCGCCCTGCTGCCCCCGTCCTCGATCTCCTTCGCCACGAGTTGCGCCGCCGCCTCGTCCGACCGGTAGCAGATCGCCACGTCGAAACCGTCCTGCGCCAGCCGTACGGCGACCGAGCGTCCGATGCCCCGCGACCCGCCGGTCACCACCGCAACTCCTGTCGCGCTCCCGTCCCGCCCCATGTCCGAGCCCCCTCATTCGTTCGAGTGAGTCGAGCGTGGGTTCGGTCGCTATATGGGGCCTATACGGTGTCCAGCACGGCGGCGGGCGGGCGGTGACCGCCTGCCGGACGCGGCGTCCGGTTGGCCGGTGCTCCATGGCGGGCTTAGCGTGCTGAGGGGGCTCGCTGCGGAAGGAACCTCATGAAGCTCGACAGGCCGGTGACCGGCGGACCCTGCTGGACGGAGCTCGGCACCAGCGATCTGGAGGGTGCCAAGGGCTTCTACGCCGATCTGTTCGGCTGGCGTCCGGAGACGGACCCGCGTCAGGAGGCGGGCGGGTACACGGTCGCGCACATCGGGGACGCGGCCGTCGCGGCCATCTCCCCGCTCTACCAGGAGTCGCAGCCGGTCGCCTGGAACGTGTCGTTCGCCGTCGACGACGCGGACGCGGCAGCGGAGGCCGTGCGGGCCGCCGGCGGGACGATCGTCCTCGCCCCGATGGACGTGCTCGACGTGGGCCGGTTCGCGGTCGCCTTCGACCCGGGCGGCGCCGCCTTCCAGCTGTGGCAGGCACGAGCCTTCCCCGGTGCGGGGCTGTTCAACGCGCCGGGCGCGCTCGGCTGGGTGGAGCTCCTGACCCGGGCTCCGGACCGGGTGACGGAGTTCTACACAACGGTGTTCGGCTGGACCGTGAGCGCGTCGGAGAGCTATCCGCAGTGGGGAATCGACGGTGCCGATTTCGGCGGCATGGTCACGATGGACGAGAACTTCCCCCACGAGGTCCCCTCGCACTGGCTGCCCTATTTCGCCGTCGAGGACGTGGACGCCACGGCGAACGCGGTCCTCATGGCCGACGGCCACCTGCTGATGGAACCCATGTCGCAAGGCCCCGGCCGACGCATCGCCGTCGCGCGGGATCGGCAGGGCGCGGCCTTCGGGATCTACGCGTCGACCGGGGACGAATGACGCGCGAGCCGCTGTCGCGGAAGGTGTGCCGAAGGGACGTCAGGCGACCGGCGTCACCGTCACCCGGTCGATGACGGGGGCGTGGGCACCGCGGTGCCGGTCCGGGTGGGGACGGGTGCCGTCGCGGTTGGGCAGGGCGTCGGCGGTGAAGGTCGGGGTGTCGGGGCCCTCGTCCAGGGTCACGGGGACGGTGAGCTCGCAGAAGGCGTCGAGCCGGGGTGGCGTCAGGCGCGCGGCAGCCTCAGCCGGCCTTCCAGCTGCCCGAGCAACTCGCCCAGAAGTCCGGCAAGTTCACGCTGGTGGTCGCGGTCGACCCCGGACAGGACCTTCGTCTCGTAGGCGAGTTGATCGGGGAGGACGTCGTCGACCAGTTCGCGTCCCGCGTCGGTCAGCCGGACGTGCGCGACGCGGCGGTCACGGGTGTCACCGCGCCGCTCGACCAGACCGCGCTCGGTCAGCTGCTTGAGCCGCTTGGTGACGGCGGCACCCGAGGAGAAGGTCTCGCGGGCGATCTCGCTCGGGGTCAGCTCGTGCCCGGTGCGGCGCAGCGTCCCGAGCACGTCGAACTCGGGGCGGGTGAGCCCGGCCCGGCGCAGCGGCGCGTCCTCGGCCTGCTGAAGGAGCGCGGCACAGCGGTTGACCCGTCCGATGACCTCCATGGGCCCGGTGTCGAGATCCGGCCGTACGGTCTCCCACTGGCGCACCACGGCCGCCACCGTGTCGGCGGGCACCGCCCGGTCCGTCGCCGGGTCGCCGTCCGCCGCGCTCCGCCCGTCCGCTGTCGTCATGCCTGTGCGCCCTCCGAGCAGTGCAGTCCCTGACGTCGTACCGTCGCCGCGAGCGTACGGTGTCCGGCCTGTTCGGCCCGCATCACCCGCTCCTCCGGCAGGGCGCGTTGCCACCATTCGCCGGCCGCGGCGTCCGCGGCGGACCGCAGGTCCACGACGGCGGCGGACAGACCGCGTCGGGCGGCCTCCAGGGCGCCGGGCTCCGGGCGTTTCTCGGCCAGCAGTCCGGCGGCGTGTTCCCGGGCGCGCTCCACCGTGGAGAGCGCGCCTTCGATGCGGTCGCCGGCCCGCCGGTTGGTGACGGCGATGGCGGCGGCGAAGCCGACCAGTGCGCCCACGAGGGTGTCCAGGACCCGGTCGGTGATCAGTTCTCCGGGCTGCTGGGAGCGCGCGAACTCGGTGATCAGCAGGGCCATGGGGGTGACACAGACGCTGCCGAGCCAGTAGTTGCGGCCGATCAGCGCCTCGGCGCCGAAGTTCAGGGCGAGGCAGCACAGGACGAGGGCCGCCTGGCCGACATGGGCGAGCGGGGCGAGGGCGGCGAAGGCCAGCACACCGAGGAGGTTGCCG
This sequence comes from Streptomyces sp. NPDC060027, assembly GCF_042737005.1. Classification (NCBI taxonomy): domain Bacteria; kingdom Bacillati; phylum Actinomycetota; class Actinomycetes; order Kitasatosporales; family Streptomycetaceae; genus Streptomyces; species Streptomyces sp. NPDC060027. The sequence goes on along the minus strand of NZ_JBHWVI010000159.1, from coordinate 5,751 downwards.
ACCACGCGCTGGACACCCCGGCTCCAGGTCAGGGTGACGTTGGCCTGATAGAGGGAGGCTGCGGTGACCAGCGCCCAGTAGGGGCGGCCTACGCCGAGGGCGAGCGAGACGTAACCGGCGAGGGCGCAGCCGAGCGCGGTGCGCAGGGCGATGGGGGCGAGCGGGCCCAGGCGGCAGAGAAGCGACTGTTCCGTGGAGGCGAGCGCGGCCTCGACGCCGAGCAGTTCGTCGGCGGCGTCCCCGAGGCCGTCGGGGCGCGGGGCGGGTCCGGTGCCGGCCAGGTCGCGGGCCCAGCCGCGCAACCGCTCGGGGTCCGTCTCGGAGGGTGCGGCGATCGCCACCTCGGCCCGTACGACGAGTCGCTCGAGGGCGCGCCGGGGCGCGGAGCGGGCTCCCGTGGACAGCAGCGACTGCCAGGCGGCGTGCACGGCGGCGGCCCCGGTGGCCCGCGCACGGGGGTCGTCCGGCGCCCCGGCGGACACCGCCGCGGCGTTCAGCGCGTGTGCGGTGGCACGCCGCTCCGGGCCGTGCGGGCGGACGAGACCGGGGGCCATGCCGACGATCCACGCCCAGGCGCCCGCCGCCGCGCCCAGCGCGAGATGGCCCGGCACCTGACCGAGGCTCTGCGGTACGAACAGGGACGCCGAGGAGATGAAGGCGAGGACCACGTGCCCGGGCGGGCCGATGCGCGTGGCGTCGCACAGGGCCTTCTGGGCGGCGGCCAGCAGCGCGCCGACGGTGACCAGCGCGACGGCGTTCGTGGTGAGCGAGGCCGTGATCAGGGCGACGCCGAGCCCGGTGAGCATTCCGACCACGACCCGGGCGAGGGCGCGGGCCCGGGCGGCGTAGGGACGATTGTGGGCGTAGAGCGCGCAGAGCGACCCGGCCATGGTGTACATCGCCAGGTCCAGCCGGCCGAGCGCCAGCAGCGTCAGATTCGGCGGGGCGACCGCGACGACGACGCTCAGGGCGGGCTTGAACCAGATGTCGGAGGGCCTGCCGAGGCGCAGCACACCGGCCAGCGGAAGGCGGCGTGCACGCGAGGGGACGGAACGGGTCGCACTGCTCATGGCTCTGACCTTAGCAGGTGTTTTACCTGTAAAACATTTTCCTCGCCATCGCTCCCACCTGCGGTGCACTCCCGCACGCTCCCCCGCGTACACCCTTGCGCTCGTATGCGCACCGACCGCCCGGGGCATGCCCTGACCGACTGGTCGATGTCCGGCGCCGCCCGACCCGCACCGCCCGCCCGGCATCGCGTCTCCGACATCGTCGAACGGGGAGGTGCGCGGTGCACGGACCGGCTTCGCCCGGCTGGCTGCTCGTCGCGCTGTGCGCGGCGACCGGGGCCTACTGCCTGCTGCGGATGCGCAGCCCGGTCGAGGAGCAGCGCCGCACCGCGGGCGGCGAGGCGCTCATGGGGTTCGGCATGGCCGCGATGGCCGTACCCGCGGCCGTGGCGTCCCCGCCGCGCTGGGTCTGGCTCACCTGCGCGGTCGTCTTCGGGGTCACCGCGCTGCGCGCGCTCTGGACGGCCCGCAGCAGCCGGCACCATCTGCACCATCTGATGGGGGCCTTCGCGATGGTGTACATGGCGGCCGTGATGACCGCCTCCCCGGCGCACCACGTCCACGGCAGCGCCGGCGTCCCCGTCCTCACCGGAGTACTCCTGCTCTACTTCACCGGCTACGTACTGCGCTCGGGTGTCCGCCTGCTGCCCCTGGCCGTCGCGTCGGGGACCGTCGCCTCGGGCGGGGGACCGCGCGCCGTCGGCTGGGGCGACCGCCCCGAACTCTCCCAGGCCTGCCGCCTGTCGATGGGAATCTCGATGCTGGCGATGCTGGTCACGCTCTGATCCGAAGCCGTGGCGTACGTCACTTGGCGTCGCCGCCCGTATCCAGCGGCGACGCCCCGCTCATAGGCTTCGGCCCATGATGGTCCCCGCGGCACTGTTGCTGCTCGGCGCCCTGGCCGCCGTGGTCGCTCCGCGACTGCTCGCCCGTGCGGACTGGCCGGACCGGGAACCGGTGGTCGCCCTGTGGGTGTGGCAATGCGTCGTGGCGGGCGTTCTGCTGTGCTGCGCCCTGTCGATGACGCTGAGCGCGTCCGCCGCCTGGGCGGTCGTGCGCGGCCATGTCTTCGGCGGAGCACCGGCGTCGGTCGTGGACGCCTACGCGCTGAGCGCGGGAAGCCCCTGGGCGGCGACCACCGCCGTGGCGCTCGCGTGCGGTGGCGCCTGGACAGCGGCGATGCTGGCCCGCGAGATCACCCGGGCGCGGGTGCGCCGTCGGCGGAGCCGGTCCGAACTCCTGGTGCGCTCCCCGCTGTTGCTTGGCGAGGAGCCCGAAGCCGATCGTCTGGTCGTCCTCGAGGGCGAGCGCCCCGACGCCTGGTGGCTGCCCGGCGCGGCTCCCCAACTGGTCATCACCACCGCCGCGTTGCGTCGTCTCAAGGGGCGCCAACTGGACGCCGTGCTCGCCCATGAGCAGGGGCACGCGCGGGCCCGGCACGACTGGCTGCTGCACTGTTCGGCCGCGCTGGCCAACGGATTCCCCCAGGTGCCCGTCTTCGCCGCGTTCCGCGACGAGATGCACCGGCTCGTCGAACTCGCCGCCGACGACGTGGCGTCGCACCGCTTCGGCCGGCTCACGATCGCGCTGGCGCTCGTCGAACTCAACGAGGACCGGGGCGTGTTCGGACCCTGCCCGACCCCGGGCGCGCATGTCCCGCAGCGGGTCGACCGCCTCCTCACTCCCCGGCACCGGCTCACCGCGGTCCGCCGGCTGCAACTGACGGCGGCTGCCGCGCTGGTGCCGGTGGTCCCGGTCCTGGTGGCGTTCGTGCCGGGGTTGCGAGCGCTGGGCTAGCCGTTGCGGCGCCGGTGTCGGGCGCCTGCGCCTCCGTGGGCGGACCGGAGCCGCGCGACGGTGGCCGCGGGTGCGTGGGGCCGGCCGCCCAGGGGCCTCTGCGCGGCGGCGATCAGTCTCGCGCGTATCGGGTCGGCCAGGTGCTGTGGCTGCTGCGCCTGTACGACGCGGGGCGCGCCCCGCGTCGTACGGCACTGGCCGTCGTGAGCGCCGTGGGGGTCGGACCGACCCGTGTCTGGCTCGGCGTCCACTGGGTGTCCGACGTCGTGTGCGGCTGGCTCATCGGTGCCCTGATCGTCGCCCTGTCGGTGGCGGCATACGGACGGTGGGGCGACGGAGGCCGCCTTGACCGGCACCGGCCGCGCCGCGAAGGATTGCCCTCATGACGATCAAGGGCGTGCTCTTCGACTTCTCCGGAACCCTCTTCCGCGTCGAGCCCGCCGAAGCATGGCTGCGCGCGGTGCTCGCGGAGACCGGTCACACGCTCCCGGAGCGGGAGTTGGCCCGGACGGCGCGGGAGCTGGAGTCGGCGGGCGCGCTCCCGGGCGGTGCCCACCCGGACCGGCCGGTGCCCGCGCACCTCGCGGCGCCATGGGAGGTCCGCGACCGCAGCGCCGAGGAGCACAGGGCGGCGTTCACCGGTCTCTCCCGGCAGGTGCCGCTGCCCGATCCCGGTCTGCACGACACCCTCTACGACCGCCATATGACGCCCGCCGCCTGGGAGCCCTATCCCGACGCCGCCGAAGTGCTCGGCGCCCTGCGCGAGCGGGGCCTCGCGGTAGGGGTGGTCAGCAATATCGGCTGGGACCTGCGGCCCGTCTTCCGCGAGCACGGTCTCGACCCGTACGTCGGTACGTACGTCCTGTCGTACAAGCACGGCATCCAGAAGCCGGATCCGCGGCTCTTCGCGATCGCCTGCACCGAACTCGGCGTCGCTCCCGCGGACGCCCTGATGGTCGGCGACGACCGGCGGGCGGACGGCGGTGCGGCGGCCCTGGGGTGCGCGGTGCACTTCGTGGACCATCTGCCGGTGGCGGATCGCCCGGACGGCCTGCGGCCGGTTCTCGGCCTGGCGGACTGACACACCGGGCCAGGGTCCCAGGAGAGGGCGGGCAGCTGGTGGGCCTCGCCCAGGTGCGACACCGGGTGCGGGCCTGTCCGCCGAAGGCCTTCACAAGACGCGGCCCGCTGGGCGCGCGGCACGGGCCGCCGGCTCCGCACCGGGCGCGGGCCCCGGCGGCGCGCCCGGCGGCCCTCGCGACACGCGAGCCGGGAGACTCCCGGCGTCAGCTCTGGTAGCCCTCGACCTGCGACGACGGACGCACCTGTGCCTCGTCCGGGTTCTCGCCGAACTCGGACTTCGCGCGCCGCTGGCGCAGCAGGTCCCAGCACTGGTCGAGATCGCGCTCCAGTTGTCCGAGCCGCGCGTGCTCCGTGGCGCCGTCGATCCGCCCGGCCGCCAGCGCGTCGCGCAGCCGCCGCTCGTCGTCCACCATCGCCGTGATCCTGGCCAGGATCTGCTCTTGATCCATGTCCGTAATCCTCCTCAGGGCTCCAGGCCACTCTAAAGAGGACTCGGGGCCTCTGCGAGTGATGGGGAGCGGCCCCGGCGACCGTCCGCGCGGCCGTGCGTCCGGTCCGGGGCGATCTTCCGCACCGCCCCGGCCGGCGAGGTCGGCATACGAACGCCCACGTCAGCCCGGGAACGGCTGTTCGCGCTCCGAGATCACAACGCGCCAGGCATCTCGACGTGGAACGGCTGGCTTTTGGTCCCAAACGACCCGGTCCGGTCAAGAGAGGATCAAGAGAGTGCAATGGGCCCCAAATGCGTTGGCCAAGGCTAAGTTGGCGCCCCCGCCGCACAGTTCCGAGGTCCGCTATGAAGACAGCGTTCTGGATTCTCCTCGCCAGCCTGCTCACGTACGTCACCGCCGCCGCCCTGTACAACGCGGCTCGCAGCCACGACCGGGAGACCCTCGTCGGCAACGTGCTGCTGAGCCTGTCGGTCGGCTGGTACATGGTCACCAGTTGGTGGCGCGTCCACCTTGCGACGTACCGGCGCCCGCTTCACGGGGAGGCGGGCGCGGAGCGGGAGGCCGGTTCATGAACCCGTGGCCGACAGGCGACCGGACAGCACTCCCCGGACGCGCGCCGCCGCGCGCCGACCTGAGGCGATCCCCCGCGTCGCCCCAGGTCGGCGGCAGCCCAGGACCGACCCGCGGAGGGCCTTGGTCCGGACGCGTTGAGTATAGTTGGCTGGCAGCCAGTCAACGCAGGAGTTACAGCATGTCCCCGCGAAGCGCCTCGGTCAATGAAGAGTTGCGGCGGCGTTCCCGGGAACGGCTGCTGCAGGCCGCGGTGGAGCTGGTGAGCGAGCGCGGTTACGACGCCACGACGCTCGGGGACATCGCGGATCGCGCGGGATCGGCGCGCGGACTCGTGTCGTACTACTTCCCCGGCAAACGACAGCTCCTCCAGTCCGCGGTGCACCGGCTGATGCACCGCACGCTGGAGGAGGCTCTCGAACGCGAGCCGCGCACCGAGGACGGCAGGGAGCGGATGGCGCGGGCCATCGACGCGATCCTGGGCATCGCCCAGGATCAGCCGGTGCTGATGCGGCAGCACATGGCCGGACTGCTCCAGGCCGAGGGGTTCCTGCAGTGCCCCGAGCAGCGGCGGCTCTCCGAACTGCTCGGCGACACCGTCGCACGGTACGGCTCGCAGCAGGTCACGAGCGACTACCCGATGCTGCGCGCTCTGCTCATGGGCGCGGTGTACGCGGCACTGGTCCCGGGGGTGCCGATGAACATTCCGGTGCTGCGGGCCGAGCTGTTCAAGCGGTACCGGCTGGACTGGGAGATGGGGGTGCCGCCGGACGCCGAGG
>NZ_JBHWVI010000158.1:0-19923 GCF_042737005.1 Streptomyces sp. NPDC060027 | reverse complement strand
CGAGCGGGTTCACCTGGACGAGGAGGGCGTCCTCCTTGATGAAGGTGTCCCACAGCGTCACCAGGATCTCGGCGACCTGCTCCGCGACCTCGGCCGGGAACTTCGCCTGGGCGACGATCTCGCGGGCCTTCTCGATCGACACGCCTTCGTTGGCGTCGACCGGCACCTTCGCGAGGGCGTCGGGGTTCTCCTCCGCGACGACCTCGATCTCCACGCCGCCCTGAACGGACGCCATGGCGAGGAAGGTGCGGTTCGTGCGGTCGAGGAGGTACGAGACGTAGTACTCCTCGACGATCTCGGGCGCGGTCTCGGCGATCATCACCTTGTTGACCGTGTGGCCCTTGATGTCCATCCCGAGGATGTCCGTCGCGCGGGCGACGGCCTCGTCGGGGGTGGCGGCGAGCTTGACGCCGCCGGCCTTGCCGCGGCCACCGACCTTCACCTGGGCCTTGACGACGGACTTGCCGCCAAGACGCTCGGTCGCCTCGCGGGCTGCCTCAGGCGTGTCGATGACTTCACCGGCCAGCACCGGTACACCGTGCTTGGCGAAGAGGTCCCTCGCCTGGTACTCGAACAGGTCCACGCGCGTCCGTCCCTATCAGTGATCTCGCGGTTCGTTGGATGCGTGGGCGTGCCGCGAAGGGCAACGTGACGTCCGCTGTCACAAGGGTGGCGCACACGATGTCCGAGCGCGCGGCATGTCCGTCTCGCAGGTTATCGCCGCTGGACGCGGGTCCCTAAATCGCAGGTCACACCTCAGCGGTGATACCTGTCACAGATCGTGCCCGGACGGGGCCTCACCAGGCTGGGGTTTGCCTGGTGAGGCCCCTCGAACGGCCCCGAAGGGCCCAGGGCGGGTGGCCCCCACCCCAATGGGGACCACCCGCCCTCCCGCAGGGGGTCCGGCCGGACGGATCCGACGGCTTTCGGCCGTCCGGGCCATGACCCTGCGGAAGTCGATCATCTGCGGCACACCGTTCCGCCGCCGGGCGTGTCGCACGTCGCCGCGTGACACGCCCGCCCCCGCGTGACGTCCGATGCCCTACGCGCCGCGCATGCAGTACATCGATCACAGACGCTGCATTCAGTACGAGATGTACGGGCCGTACGAGGCGTACGAGCCGTACACGCCGCTCGGGCTGGGCGGCGTACGTGCTGTGCGGAGGGTCGTGTTCGTGTGCTCGGCGTGCTCGGTGTGCGCGGCGCCCGGGTGCGCCAGGCGCTCTCCACCGGAGCACGGGCCCGACAGCGCTCCGGGCCCCGGCGGAAAGGGAAACCCTCGCCGGGCCGGGCAGCGGGGAACCCGCCCTAGTCGGGGAGAACGGGAACGGCCCTGTGCCGGTCCCGGATCCCGGCCGGGGTCACATCCGCCGAAGCGCCGGGCGCGAGCCGGAGCGGCACCCGGTGGTTCGGCGCGACGGCCTGCGCGTCGCCGTGCCGCGGGGCGGCGCTGTCCACGGCGGACTGCCTGCCCAGCGCGCCGCTCGGATCGCCGGGAGGCGCCTTCCGGGCCGGGGCCTGCCCCACCTGTACGACGTCCTGGACACGGCGCTCCACGACCACCGCGCCGCCCGCCCCGAAGCCGCCCGGTCGGTACGCGGGGACGGTGGAAGTCCCGTACGCCGGGACGGTGGAAGCCCCGTACGCCGGGACGGTGGAAGCGGGAGCGTCCGGCCGCCGCCCCGTGCCGCCCCCGCCTTTCGTCGCGCTCTGCTGCTCCGCAAGGCCACTCACCGACTGCCGCGCCCCCGGGACGGACGAAGGCCGCGCACCCGCGCCGGGAAGCACGGACGGGCTCCCAGGGTCGGGCTGACCCGACGGGAGGAGAAGCCCCGGCGGAGCGGGGAGCCTCGGCGGAGCGGGGAGCCCCGGCACGGACGGCATCGCGCCCGGCAACCTCGGCAGCCCCCTCCTCGACCCCGCGACCAGATCCCCGACCGGCCGTACGACAGCACCGGCGACCGGCGGAAGCCCGCCGGCCGCCCGCGCGACGCCCCCCGGAGCACGGCCCACGCCATCGGTGACCCCGTCGACGACCCGCGGGACCTGTGTGGTCCTCGTAGCCCGTGTGGCTCGTACGGCCCGGTCAGATCCGCTGCGAGGCTCGGGCCGTACGGCCGGCTCCGCGCGGGGGGCGGGTTCGCACTCTGATCCGAGGGCGCCCACGACGGAAGCGGTGCCGCGCGCGGGGGGCCTGGTGTGCGAGCCCGGCTTCAGCAGCCGGGCCGCCGAAGTCCGGGCCGGCGAAGTCCGGGCCACCGAAGTCCGGGCCGCTTCGAGGCCCCGGACGGAAGGCGGGTGAGTCGAGTGCGTCGCCCCGTCGGCCGCCTGCGCCTGCCCTCCGTAAAGGAACCCGAGCGCGCAGAACCCGCCCGCCAGCAGGACCACCCGCAGCGCACGCCGCCCGGCCGTGCCGCGCACCAAGCGCGGAACAGCACCCGACGACGCGGCTGGCTGGGTCAAGACGGGGAGGGTCCTCCCGTACGAAGGGACGTGAGGGCACACAAGGGAACGGAACGAACGCGAACGCCTCGGAAATGCCCGGGTCGGCACGGTCCGCCAAGGAAGCGCAAGGCAGGGCCCGTTGGCCGCGTCGATCCTCGCACGGGACCGACGAGGGTGCGCAAGTCCCCTGTTACCGATGGATACCCATGTCCCGATTCCCGCGCCTTCTCACCTGGTGTCCGGTATCGGAAGCGGCCGCTTCTCGATCGCCGCCGCCATGACCTCGGGAAACAGATCGGGCGTACAGGCGAACGCCGGTGCGTCGAGCGCCGCGAGCGCCGCCGCGTGCTCGCGGTCGTACGCGGGCGCCCCCTCGTCGGACAGCGCGAGCAGCGTCACGAACTGCACCCCCGACGCCTTCATCGCCGCGACCCGCTTCAGCATCTCGTCGCGGATCCCGCCTTCGTAGAGGTCGCTGATGAGGACGACGACCGTGTCGGCGGGCTTGGTGATCTGCGACTGGCAGTACGCGAGTGCCCTGTTGATGTCCGTGCCGCCGCCGAGCTGGGTGCCGAAGAGGACGTCGACCGGATCGTCGAGCTGGTCGGTGAGGTCGACGACGGCCGTGTCGAAGACCACGAGCCGGGTGGCGATGGACCGCATCGACGCGAGCACGGCACCGAACACGGAGGCGTAGACGACCGACGCGGCCATCGACCCCGACTGGTCGATGCAGAGGATGACCTCCTTCTTCACGGACTGCGACGCCCGCCCGTAACCGATCAGCCGCTCGGGCACGATCGTGCGGTACTCGGGCAGGTAGTGCTTCAGGTTGGCCGCGATCGTGCGGTTCCAGTCGATGTCGTGGTGGCGGGGTCTGCTGATCCGGGCGCTGCGGTCGAGGGCGCCGGTGAGCGTGGCCCGGGTGCGGGTGGCGAGCCGCTTCTCCAAGTCCTGGACGACCTTGCGCACGACGGCCCGCGCGGTCTCCTTCGTCGTCTCCGGCATGGCCTTGTTGAGGGAGAGGAGGGTGCCCACCAGGTGCACGTCAGCCTCCACCGCCTCCAGCATCTCGGGCTCCAGGAGCAGGGCGGAGAGCCCGAGCCGGTCGATGGCGTCGCGCTGCATCACCTGCACCACGGAGGAGGGGAAGTAGGTCCGTATGTCGCCGAGCCAGCGCGCGACCGACGGGGCCGAAGCGCCGAGCCCCGCCGAGCGGTCCCGCCCCGACTGCCCCTTGCCCCCCTTCCCGTACAGCGCGCCCAGCGCCCCGTCCATGGCGGCGTCCTGCCCGGTGAGCACGCACCCGGTCCCGTCCGCCTCGTCGCCGCCGAGCACCAGCCGCCATCGCCGCAGCCGCTCGCCGTCGGCACCCACCGCTGCCTCGGTCATGGAGCCACCCTCACAAGGTCGTTGTCGTGATGCGTCCGGTCGGCACCGTCGCCGCCGTCACCGCCGCCGTCGCCACCGTCGCCGCCGTCGTCGTCACCACCGTCGGCCCGGCCATCCGCGTCGTCGCCGGCCCCGCCCGGCTCGCCGAGCCCCAGCAGCAGGCTCAGCATCGGCAGCACGGCGTCCGCGCGCTCGGTGTCGAGGTCGGCGGCGAACCCGGGTATTCCGGAGCCGGTGGCCTCGGCACTCGTCCGTACTCCCGGGCCGCGCCGGACCAGTTCGCCCAGCGTCCTGCGCACCCCCGACTCGTACACCGAGAACGTCCGGCGCAGCAGCGGCAGCACATCGGTGAACGCGTCCGTCGGCACCCCGGTCAGCCACGCGTCCACCAGTCCGAGCAGCCGCTCGTCGTGCACGAGCAGCATGCCGCCCCCGGAGCCGCCCCCGACGAATCCCTCGATCCACGCGGCCGCGTCCGCGGGCTCCGTCCCCGGCGACAGCACGAGGCCCATGAGTCGCGCCGCCTCCTCCTGCGCCAACTCCCCTTCATCGAGGAGAAGCCGGACCGCCCGCCCCCTGACCACCCCCGGGACGGTGTCCCGCGCGGCGAGCACCCGCAGCACGGAGTGCCAGCGCCCACGGATGCCGCCGGTCGGAGCGGTATCACCGGCAGGAGCGGTGTCACCGTCCGGAGCGGGCTCGGCCAGCAGCCCCACCGCTCCGTGCACGGCGTCGATGTGGCGGCGCATCTCCTCGGCGGCGTCGCTGTCCAGTGCGGTGCAGGCCGGGGGAAGGCCGACGAAGACGCGCTCGGCCAGCCCGGCCGCGACATCCGCCAGGGCGTGGGTGTCCGTGCCGCGCACGTCGCCGTAGCGCAGGGAGCGGACGAGCGCGGGCAGGGCCTGCGCGAGGTGGCCCACGTCCGCGTCGAGGGCGGCCTGGTCGGCGAGTACCCGCATCACCACGGGGAGCGCCTCCGGGAGTTCGGCGAGGAGACAGCGCTCGGCGAGCGCCGTCACGTCGGCCAGGGAAGGCGCACCCACGGCGTCCGCCTCGGCCTTGGCCGTCGCGGCGGCCGGAACCGTCGTGCCCCACACGCCGGCCTCGGCGACCCGCACCGACAACTCCGGCTCCCAGCGCAGCCGCCAGGTCTCCCGGAAGGTGCCCGTGCTGCCGCGGGACGTCGTGGGCTCGCCCCACGCGACGCCCAGGAGCCGCAGCCGGTGCAGCAGTCTGCTGCGCCCCGCGTCGGTCTCCTTGCGCAGGTCGAGCTCCACCTCCCTTTCCAGTGCCTCGGGTTTGAGCCGCAGCCGCCGCTGCGACCGCGCGAGATCCCGCTGCAACGGCACCGCCGGGGCGGACTCCGGCACCTCGCCCAGCACATCCCCGACCACGAGCCGGTCGCGCACCAGCGCCAGGGGGACGTCCGAGCCCTCGCACATCACGGCCCGGACGGCGTCGGTGGTCTCGGTCAGCCCTGGCAGCGGGCGGCCTCGCATCGCGGCGAGGGTGTCGGCCAACCGCACGGCCTCGATGACATGGGCGGACGACACGCCCCGGTCCTCGTCGCGCAGCAGCCGGGCCACCTTGGTCATCCACCGCACGACCGGGCGGTCGGGGGCGCTGAACAGATGTCCGTACCAGCCCGGCGAGTCGATGCCCGCCCCGTACCCGCTGACCCGGGAGAGCCGGCGGTGTGTCCAGGGCACCCACGTCAGGTCGACCTTGGCCTTGGGCAGGCCCTTGAGCAGCGCCCGGTCGGCGCCGGCCGTGGTCCTCCGCCGCAGCGCGGGCACGTGCCAGGCGCCGCACACCACGGCCACGTCGTCCCCGAACTCCCGCTGCGCCGACCGGATCTGGAGCCGCATGTACGCCTCCCGCACCAGGTCCCGGTCGTGGCCCCCGACCCCGTACGTCTCCCGCAGCGCCTCCATGGCCTCCTCCAGCACGGTGAACGGCGCGAACGGATCGCCCGCGGTCCCGGCCCGGTGCTCGACGACGTCCTCCCACCAGCGCTCCGGGTCGTCGTAACCCGCTGTCTCGGCGAGCACCGCGAGGGGGTCGATCCGCACGGACGCGTCGAGGGGCCGGTCCGTGGCGCCGCCCTCGTCCGGTCGGCCGGGATCCGCCGCCGGGCCGAGCGCGTCGGGGTTCCCGGCCGCCACGGGGTCGGCGGGGTGGGCGGGAGGCGTGCTCCCCGCCTGGTCCCGGTCCGGGTCCGCCCCGTCCCTCCCCCAGGCCAGGGTGTGGGCCGCCGGGAGGTCGATGAAGCGGGCCGGCACTCCGTGCTCCAGAGCCCACCTGATCGCGACCCACTCCGGCGAGAACTCGGCGAGCGGCCAGAAGGCCGAGTTGCCGGGCTCGTCCACGACATGGGCGAGGAGCGCCACGGGGGGCCGCATGTCCTTCTCGGCGGCCAGCAGGACGAGTGCGTCCGCCTCGGGCGGCCCCTCGATCAGTACGACCCGCGGAGCCGCCGCCTCCAGCGCGGCCATCACGGCCCGCGCCGACCCCGGCCCGTGATGGCGCACACCGAGCAGCAGCGGCCCGGCGCCCCGGGCGGCCACCCCGCCCCGCGGCGCGGGCGGCTCGGTATCCCGTACTCCGCTCATGCGCTCACCTCGCGGCAGGCCCGGTAGAAGTCCTTCCAGCCGTCCCGCTCGCGGACGACCGCTTCCAGGTACTCCTGCCAGATGACGCGGTCGGCCGCCGGGTCGCGGACGACGGCGCCGAGGATGCCCGCGGCGACATCGCCCGCCCGCAGGACGCCGTCGCCGAAGTGGGCGGCCAGGGCGAGGCCGTTGGTGACGACGGAGATCGCCTCGGCCGTGGACAGCGTGCCGCTGGGCGACTTCAGTTTCGTCCGTCCGTCGGCCGTGATCCCGTCGCGCAGTTCCCGGAAGACAGTGACGACGCGGCGGATCTCCTCGATGCCCTCGGGCACGGCGGGCAGGTCGAGGGAGCGGCCGATCTGGTCGACCCGGCGCGAGACGATGTCGACCTCGGCGTCGGCGCTCTCCGGCAGCGGCAGGACGACCGTGTTGAAGCGGCGGCGCAGCGCGCTCGACAGTTCGTTGACCCCACGGTCGCGGTCGTTGGCCGTGGCGATCAGGTTGAAGCCGCGGACGGCCTGCACCTCCTGGCCCAACTCCGGGATCGGCAGGGTCTTTTCGGAGAGGATCGTGATCAGGCTGTCCTGTACGTCCGCGGGCACGCGGGTCAGTTCCTCGACGCGGGCCGTCATGCCCTCGGCCATGGCCCGCATGACGGGGCTCGGCACGAGCGCGTCCCGGCTGGGCCCGTGCGCGAGCAACTGCGCGTAGTTCCAGCCGTACCGGATGGCCTCCTCCGGCGTGCCGGCCGTGCCCTGCACGAGCAGCGTCGAGTCACCGCTGACCGCGGCGGCCAGATGCTCGGACACCCAGGTCTTCGCGGTGCCGGGCACGCCGAGCAGGAGCAGCGCCCGGTCGGTGGCGAGGGTGGTGACGGCGACCTCGACGATACGGCGCGGTCCCACGTACTTGGGGGTGATGACGGTGCCGTCCGGCAGTGTGCCGCCCAGCAGATAGGTGGCCACGGCCCAGGGTGACAGGAGCCAGCGTTCCGGGCGGGGCCGGTCGTCCTGCGCGGCGAGTGCGGCGAGTTCGGCGGCGAAGGCGTGCTCGGCGTGCGGCCGCAGCGCCTCGCCCTGCCGGCTCGCCTCCCTGTCTCCCGCGGGTGTGTGGACGGACGTCGGTTCAACGGACACGGACATGGCTCGGTCCCCCTCCAGCTCGGCCGGTTCGGATCTGGTTCCACCGTGCACCACGCCACTGACAATGTGCTCTGACCTGCGCAGACGTGGCCGTGAGGATCGATTGTCAGTGGCGGGACCTACCTTCGATGGCATGACACAGCAGGCGGTGCGCTGGACGGCGGATCAGGTGCTGGCACTGGCGCCTGACGCCGCGTCACGCAAGGCGGCGAGCAAGCTCGGCGCGGCCGGTTCGTGGTCGGAGGCGGGCCATTCCGAGGAGGGGACGGTATGGGGACTGTGCAGGGGAAGCGGCAGCAAGCCGTATCAGACGGTCATCGACATCGCGGACTCGACGGGTCCCGCCTACAAGTGCAGTTGTCCGAGCCGGAAGTTCCCGTGCAAGCACGCGCTGGGGCTGCTGCTGCTCTGGGCGGGCGCGGACGGCGCGGTGCCGTCCGGGCAGGAGCCGGACTGGGCCGCACAGTGGATCGAGGGAAGACGCAAGCGCGCAGAGGACAAGAAGACCCCGGGCGGGGGATCTGGAGCGTCCTCGCCGGGTGATCCCGAGGCGGCGCGGCGCAGGGCGGAGCGCCGGGCCGAGCGGATCACCGCGGGGGCGGCCGAGTTGGAGCAGCGGCTGGCGGACCTGCTGCGCGGCGGTCTGGCCTCCGCCGAGCGGGCGGGGTACGGGCTGTGGGAGGAGACGGCGGCCCGGATGGTCGACGCGCAGGCACCCGGTCTGGCGGCGCGCGTGCGGGAGTTGGGCGCGATCCCGTCGTCGGGACCGGGCTGGCCGGTGCGTCTGCTGGAGGAGTGCGCGCTGCTCCACCTCCTCGACCAGGGCTGGCTGCGGCGCGAGCGGCTGCCGGACGACCTTGCCGCGACGGTCCGTTCCCGCGTCGGGCTGTCCGGCTCGGCGGACGGCCCGCCGGTGCGCGACCGCTGGCTGGTCCTCTCGCAGTACGACACCGCGGACGCACGGCTCACGACGCGCAGGATCTGGCTGCACGGCGAGGAGTCCGGCCGCACGGCGCTGCTCCTCTCCTACGGCGCGGCCGGCCGGGCTCCCGAGCAGGCGCTTCCGGTGGGACTGGCCTTCGAGGCGGAGGTGTCCGCGTACCCGGGCGCCGGGCAGGTGCGGGCGGCGCTGGGCGAGCGGTTCACTCCTCCGGCGCCCGCGGCGATACGACCGACAGGACTGACCACGTCCGAGGCGGCCGCCCGTTACGGAGAGGCCTTGCGCGCCGACCCCTGGCTGGACTCCTACCCGGTCACCCTGGACCGGGTCGTCCCGATCCCGGACGGCGATTCCTGGCAACTCGCCGATGCGGAAGGAGAGTTGGCTCTCCCGCTCACTCTTTCCTCACGGTCCCGTCCCGATCTGTGGCGACTGGTCGCCCTGTCCGGCGGCGCCCCGGTCACGGTCTTCGGCGAGTGCGGCCACCGCGGCTTCACTCCGCTGACGGCATGGCCGCAGGGCGAGGGCGAGGCGGTCCCGCTGTGCTGACCGCCGTCACCACGCTCGGCCCCCCGGCCACCCGCCGTGGCGGCCGGCCGCCGTTGATGCCCTCCGTTCGGAAAGGACGCTCATGAACACGACCTCGGCTTCGGCGGGCACGCCCGTCGGCGGCTCCTGGGAGGAGCTCGTCACCGTGGCACTGCTCGGGACCGAGCGGCGTACACCTCCGGGGCGGCACCCGGGGCAGCAGGCTCCGGTGGCGCTGCTGGACGCGGCCGCCGTGGAGACCGTGCGACGGCGGGCCGGAGTGCGGCCGGCGCGGGCGGCGGCCCGTCCGGAGCCCGCGGCGCCGGACCACCGGACCGCGCTGCCGCCCGCCGCGGCCCGCAGACTGGCGACGCTGCTGGCGGACCGCCCCGGCACGGGCGGCGGCGGCCGCAGGGGGTCGGCGCCCGACCTCATGGAGCTGCTGCCCCAGTGGCTGGCCCTGGCGAACGCGCGCGGATTCGCGGCGCCCCCGGGGACCCTCCCGGCGCTCCTCGACGCGGCCCGGGGGCGCACGGACCTGCGTCCCGCGGCGCTGGCCTTCGCCGGGCCGCGGGCGCTGTGGCTGGCCCGGCTGAACCCGGAGTGGCGGTTCGCGCTGCGCTCCTCGCCTGGCGGCGGCGCGGCACTGCCGGAGCCGGACGAGGCCCATCGCGTACAACAGCTGTGGCAGGAGGGGCTGTTCGCCGAGCGGGTCGCCCTGCTGGCGTCGGTTCGGGCCAAGGACGCTTCCGCCGCACGCGAGTTGCTCGTCGCGACCTGGGCGACGGAGCGGGCCGAGGACCGGCTGATGTTCCTCGACTCACTGCGGTCCGGGCTGTGCGCCGAGGACGAACCGTTCCTCGAACGGGCCCTGGCCGACCGCAGCCGCAATGTACGGGCGACGGCGGCCGAGTTGCTGTCCGCGCTGCCGGGTTCGGCACTCGCCGCGCGGATGGCGGACAGGGCGGGTTCGTGCGTGGCCGTCGACCGTACGCGGGGCACGCCCGTGCTCGTGGTCGAGGCACCTCACGAGTGCGACGCGGGGATGGAGCGGGACGGGGTGGTGCCGAAACCCCCGGCCGGCCGGGGCGAACGGTCTTGGTGGCTGGGCCAGTTGGTCGAAGCGACGCCGCTCGGGACCTGGCGGGAGCGGTTCGGCGGGCGGTCGCCGGAAGAGACCGTGGCCCTGCCCGTGGCGGACGACTGGCAGGGGGAGCTGCATGCGGCGTGGTGCCGGGCGGCGGTGCGGCAGAGTGATCCCGGGTGGTCGAGGGCGCTCCTCGGGGCACCCTCCGCACCGGAGGCCGGGGGTCCGGGGGCGGTGTCCCTCGCCGAACGGTCCAAGCTGCTCGCCACCCTGGGCGCCGAGGAGCGGGCCGAGTGGGTCGCGGGGTTCATCGGTACGCACGGACTGTCCGAGGCGTTCCAGCTGCTCGGGGTGTGCGCGGTGCCCTGGGCGGGGGGCCTCGGGCGGGCGGTGGTCGACGCGCTCGACATCGCGCGGGACGCGGGGAGTTTCCCCTGGAGCTTCAGCGGGGTGATGGGGCTGGCCGAGCGCTGCCTCGACCCTGGGGAGGCGGGTCGGCTCGACGCTCTCACCTCGGTGCCCGACGAGTCGGAACACGCGGTACCGGGAGCCGGCGGCTACTGGGCCGAGGCGTTCCAGCGGCTCGTGACGACGTTGCGCCTGAGGGCGGCGATGGCCGCCGAGCTGTCGCCGCCGTGAGGTTCCCGGCCGACGCCCGGACCCACCCGGCCCACGCGACGCCTCAGCTCAGCCGCCCCATGGGAACGCCGGGTACCGCGGCTCACCCGGCACCTCAGCCCACGCGACGCCTCAACTCACCCGGCCCATGGGAACGGCCGGTACCGCGGCACACCCGGCACCTCAGCCCACGCGACGCCTCAACTCACCCGGCCCATGGGAACGGCCGGTACCGCGGCACACCCGGCACCTCAGCCCACGCGGCACCTCAACTCACCCGGCCCATGGGAACGGGCCGGTACCGCGGCTCACCCGGCACCTCAGCCCACGGCGCGCCTCGGCGCGACCCGGCACCATGGCACGACCCGGCACCGCGGCACGAGCCCTGCGCCACGGGACGGCCCGGCACGGCGATACGGCCCGGCGCCCCACCATCCGCTCACCCGGACCACCCGGCCGACGACGGTGGGGACACCCTGCGGTCACACCGACGGGACGGTCACGCCAACGGGGGCGGCTACGCTCCGGCCGGCTGCCGGACGTTCGCTCGTACCCAGTCCACGATCGACGTGGTCGTCGCGCCCGGGGTGAAGATCTCCGCGACGCCCTTCTCCTTGAGGGGAGCGATGTCCGCCTCGGGGATGATGCCGCCGCCGAAGACCTTGATGTCCTCGGCCTCGCGCTCCTTGAGGAGAGCGATGACGGCCGCGAAGAGCGTGTTGTGGGCACCGGAGAGGATGGACAGGCCGATCGCGTCGGCGTCCTCCTGGATCGCGGTGTCGACGATCTGCTCGGGGGTCTGATGGAGCCCGGTGTAGATGACCTCCATACCGGCGTCGCGCAGCGCCCGCGCGATCACCTTGGCCCCGCGATCGTGGCCGTCGAGCCCCGGCTTGGCCACCACCACGCGGATCGGACCGGCTGCCACACCCATCACTGCCTCCATGAACCGACTACATCAACCTGTACCGACGAGGACTGCCGACACATGCCTACGACTACCGACTGACGACTACCGACATACGACCACGGTCGGCGACCACCGACCGGTGAAGACCGGCGGTGACTACCGAGCGACATGCGTCGACTACCCACTGTCATCCGTGGGCGTCTGTCGACCGCCAACTACTGACCATCGACACATATCGCACATTTTTTCCGCTCGCCGCACCGATGGCCCCGGATCACCGGATGAGCCAAGCGACACAGGCGCCCCGAGCCGTAGCGGCCCGGGTAAGTGAACGAACGTTATCGCCAGCATCCCGTAACCGGCAGTTTCGCGGTGGAGACCGAGGGGGAAATCACACACTGGGACAAGTTCGCCGCGCACGGTTCCGTATCGCGGCACCGGCGCCGCACGGAATGTGCGACGTACGGGCCAGGCCGGAGCCGGCGCAAGAAGAGCCGCGATCAGGTGGCCGCACCACCGCGCCGTCCGCGGGACAGCGTGGTGACGTGGCACATCGGCGACGGCACGACAGCGGGGAGCAACGCCGGGAAGAGGACCGCGGGACGACGAGGGCGACTCCACACCACGACACGATGCCGGTGCACCCAGCCCGGCGGACCGTCGCGGAACCTGAACCGGGGTCGGCGCCGTATCCCACACCCCTCGGCGGGGCACTCCGTATCGTCATCGGCGTCTCAGGCGCCGCGGACGTGCCGTCGGCCAACGCCGTCACCGACCTCACGGCTTTCCACTAGGGCACACGGGGGACGGAGTGGTCCTGCCGCGTGCCGACTGGAGGTCGGCCATGAAGGTCACTGGGGCCGCGTCGCCCTTTCTCCTCTGTCAGCGCCTGTTTCCGACGAAACTCGCAGGGCTCTCGGTGGCCCTCCTGAAGGCGACAGCCCTGGAGCTCGCGATTCTCGCCGGGCACCTCCTCCTCTACCCCTCAGGCATCACCCAGGAACGCCGCACCGCACCCTCACTCCCCTCACCCGACGCCGCCGCCAAGCTGCCCACCGAGGAGAAGCCCCCGGTCGTCCTGCTGCACGGCTTCATCGACAATCGCTCCGTCTTCCTCCTGCTGCGCCGCAATCTCGCCCAGCACGGCAGGCAGCACATCGAGTCCCTCAACTACTCGCCGCTGACCTGCGACATCCGCACCGCGGCGGAGCTGCTGGGCCGGCACATCGAGGAGATCTGCGAGCGCACGGGCCATGAGCGGGTGGACATCGTCGGGCACAGCCTCGGTGGACTGATCGCTCGCTATTACGTGCAGTGCCTCGGTGGTGACACCCACGTCCGCACCCTCGTCACGCTCGGCACCCCGCACTCGGGCACCCGCGTCGCCCCCGTGATGAACGCGCACCCGATCGTCCGCCAGATGCGCCCCGGTTCCGCGGTGATCGAGGAACTGACCGGGCCGGCCCCGGGGTGCCGCACGCAGTTCGTCAGCTTCTGGAGCGATCTCGACCATCTGATGGACCCGCTGGAGACGGCCTGCGTCGAGCATCCCGACCTGCTCGCACAGAACGTCCGTGTCAGCGGAGTCGGCCATCTCGCGCTGCCCGTGCATCCGGCCGTCGCGACAGGGATTCGGCAGGCACTCGACCTGGAGCAGCCGGGAGCCCGTACCGTCGCCCGGACCGCCGGCCTCACGGTGGCCTGACAGCCACCGGGGGCCTTCCCGGGGCACTCACACTTCGAACGCTTATCGAACGCCAGGCCAAAGCCTTGCCCGCCCTCCCCCGAAACACGGCCGAATGCCCGTTTCCCGCGAGAGGGAAACCTGCCGAAGATTGTCGCGCCCGCATACCGCCGGGTACAGTCGCCGCACTGCTCTGCCAGCCCCTGTTGTCGAGGCGAAAGAGAAGTTGGTGAACGACCGTCACCCGTCGGGGATCGTGACTCCCCCGGCCCCGGCTTCCGATGCCGCCTCGGCGCTCTACGCGCCGTATGGCGCGCAAGAAGCCCAGTACGGCGACTTCACCGCGTACGGCGACTACTCCGCCACGGCCTTCGACTCCGGCGCGAACGCGGCCACCACCGGCGCCCACGCCACCACGGACTTCGACACCGATCCGCTCTTCGGCAACATGCCGGGCGGGGACGGTGCCACCGGTTCGTACGACGCCACGCAGTGGAACTCCGGCGCCCAACAGACGCTGAACTACGACCCGTACGCGGCCCAGCACCAAGCCGCCTACGACACCGGCGCCTATGAGACGACGGCCTGGGCGGCCGGCTATCAGCAGCTCGCCGACATCCCCGCGCAGCACCCGGGCCCCGATGCCTCGGGCCAGTGGGACGCGAACACCTGGATCCAGCCCGGGCAGCCGCCCGAGGGGACCCAGCAGTGGAGCGCGCCGACGCAGGAGACGGGCGCGTACGACGCCACCCAGTGGAACAACGCCGGGGGCCAGGACGCCTACCAGGCGTACGAGCACCCGCAGCCCGAGTCGTACGAACAGCAACAGCATCACCCGCAGCACGAGTACGAACAGCAGCACACGCAGCCCGAGTCGTACGAGCAGCACGCTGAGCCCGAGTCGTACAACCACGAGCTCACGCAGCTCGACATGACGTACGAGCAGCCGTCCGACGCGGGGGCTCCGGTTCCCTTCGATCAGCAGGCGACCGCCACCTTCGATCAGGCCGTCCACGATCAACTCGCGTCCGACGAGGACAAGTTCGACGACGCCGCGGACTCCGTCGACCCGGACGACTCCGACGAGGCGTACGACCCGTACGAGGAGGGGCGCGAGACGCCACTGCTCGACGACATGGAAGAGATCACGCCGCGCCCCGCGCCGCGGACCGCTTCCCGTTCCCGGCGCCGCAGCCCCGCGAAACGTTCCGCTCTGCTGACTGTCGCGGTGCCTTCCGCCTGCGTGATGGGGGTCGCGGGGATCGCGGCCGCCTCCGTCGGCGGGATGGGCGGGGACGACACGAAGGACACGACGGCCAGCGCCCCCGACGCGACCTCGGTGAAGCCGTCGGCCGCCAACAACAAGCTGGACACCCAGCTCAAGAGTCTCTCCGCGGGCGCGGACGACTTCGCCGACCGGGCGAGCCGTACGCAGGAACGTATCGACCTCAAGGCCCAGCAGGCGGCGGAGAAGAAGAAGGCGGCGGAGGCGGCGGCCCGCAAGGAGCGGCTGCGTCCGAAGTTCGCGCTTCCGGTCGCGCGGCAGGGCCTCAGCGCCTACTTCGGCCAGGCGGGCGTCAACTGGATGTCCGTGCACACGGGCATCGACTTCCCGGTCTCGTACGGAACACCGGTGCTGTCCGCGACCGACGGGACCGTCCGGACGCAGTGGAACAGCGCGTACGGCAACATGATGATCGTGACCGCGATGGACGGCACCGAGACGTGGTACTGCCACCTCTCCACGTACAAGATCCCCTCCGGCACCACCGTGAAGGCCGGCGACCAGATCGCCTTCTCCGGGAACTCCGGCAACTCGACCGGCCCGCACCTGCACTTCGAGGTCCGCCCGGCCGGCGGCTCGGCGATCGACCCGCTGCCGTGGCTGCGCAGCCACGGACTGGACCCCACGTAGCGCGTGCCGCGCAACTCGTCGCGGCGGCAGCCGCGACGAGAGATCCGACGGCCGACTCCGGGACCCCCGGGCCGTCTTCGGACAGCCGAGGGTCCCTGCGATCGGTCCCGTGATGGAACCGGGTCCCTTGATGGAGCCCGGTCCTGCCCGGTCCTGTGATGGAGCCCGTCCCGCGACCGGTCCCCCGAACTACAACTTCTCCACCGGCGCGTACCGCAGGAGCAGCCGCTTCGGCTTGGGCTCTCCGAAGTCGACCGTCGCCTCCGCGTTCGCGCCCGTCCCCTTCACCCCGACGACCGTGCCGAGGCCGAACTGGTCGTGCGTGACCCGGTCCCCGACGGCCAGCGAGACCACCGGCTTCTCGGAGACCCCGCGGCGGGTGGCGAACCCGGAGGCACCCGAGGCCGCGGACCGCGAGCGCGACGAGGACAGGGACGCGGCGACACCGGAGACCGGGCCGGCCGACACGGGCGCCATCGCTCCCGTGCGCTTCCAGTCCAGATGGGTCGCCGGGATCTCCTCCAGGAAGCGGGAGGGCGGGTTGTACGAGGGCTGCCCCCAGGCACTGCGCATCGACGACCGGGTGAGGTACAGCCGCTCCCGCGCGCGGGTGATGCCGACGTACGCCAGGCGCCGCTCCTCCTCCAGCTCCTTGACCTGTCCGAGGGCGCGCATGTGCGGGAAGACACCGTCCTCCATGCCCGTCAGGAAGACCACGGGGAATTCGAGGCCCTTGGCGGTGTGCAGCGTCATCAGGGTGATGACGCCGTTGCCGTCCTCCTCGTCCGGGATCTGGTCGGAGTCGGCGACGAGCGCGACCCGCTCCAGGAACGCGGAGAGCCCGCCCGCGGTCTCGCCCTCACCGGTCTCCTGCTCGAACTCCAGCGCCACGGAGGCGAGTTCCTGGAGGTTCTCGACCCGGGTCTCGTCCTGCGGGTCGGTCGAGTTCTGCAACTCGGAGAGATAGCCGGTGCGTTCGAGGACCGCCTGGAGGATGGTGGCCGGGCCCGCGCCGGACTCGACGATCGTACGGAGGTCTTCCATCAGCGTGTTGAACCGCTTGACCGCGTTGGTGGAGCGCGCGGCCATGCCGTAGGCCTCGTCGACGCGGCGCAGCGCCTGCGGGAAGCTGATCTTCTCGCGCTGGGACAGCGCGTCGATCATCGCCTCGGCGCGGTCGCCGATACCGCGCTTGGGCACGTTCAGAATGCGGCGCATCGGGACGGAGTCCTCGGGGTTGGACAGCACCCTGAGGTACGCCAGGACGTCCCGGACCTCCTTGCGCTCGTAGAAGCGGACGCCGCCGACGACCTTGTAGGGCAGGCCGACGCGGATGAAGATCTCTTCGAAGACACGGGACTGCGCGTTCGTGCGGTAGAAGACCGCGACGTCGCCGGCCTTGGCCTCGCCCGCGTCGGTGAGACGGTCTATCTCGTCGGCGACGAACTGGGCCTCGTCGTGCTCGGTGTCCGCGACGTAACCCGTGATGTTCGAGCCCGCGCCCGCGTTGGTCCACAGGTTCTTTGGGCGGCGGGACTCGTTGCGCTCGATGACCGCGTTGGCGGCGGTCAGGATCGTCTGGGTGGAGCGGTAGTTCTGCTCGAGGAGGATCGTCGTCGCGTTCGGGTAGTCCTCCTCGAACTGGAGGATGTTGCGGATGGTCGCGCCGCGGAAGGCGTAGATCGACTGGTCGGCGTCACCCACGACGCAGAGCTCGGCGGGCGCCAGGTCGAACTCGCTGGGCGGTACGTCCACGGGGTGCTCGGAGGTGCCGACGAGCTCCCGCACGAGTGCGTACTGCGCGTGGTTCGTGTCCTGGTACTCGTCGACCAGGACGTGCCGGAAGCGGCGGCGGTAGTGCTCGGCGACGTCCGGGAAGGCGCGCAGCAGATTGACCGTGGTCATGATCAGGTCGTCGAAGTCGAGCGCGTTGGCCTCGCGCAGCCGCGACTGGTACATCGCGTACGCCTGGGCGAGGGTCTTCTCGAAACCGTCAGCGGCCTGGGCGGCGAAGTCCTCCTCGTCGATCAGCTCGTTCTTCAGGTTCGAGATCTTGGCGCTGAACGACTTCGGCGGGAAACGCTTGGGGTCGATGTCGAGATCACGGCAGACGAGCGCCATCAGACGCTTGGAGTCGGCGGCGTCGTAGATCGAGAACGACGAGGTGAAACCGAGCCGCTTGCTCTCGCGGCGCAGGATGCGGACGCAGGCGCTGTGGAAGGTCATCACCCACATCGCGTTGGCGCGCGGGCCCACGAGCGCCTCGACGCGTTCCTTCATCTCGCCCGCGGCCTTGTTGGTGAAGGTGATCGCGAGAATCTGGCCGGGGTGGACATTGCGCTCGCCGAGCAGATGCGCGATCCGGTGGGTGAGCACGCGGGTCTTGCCGGAGCCGGCACCGGCCACGATGAGCAGCGGGGAGCCGGAGTGGACCACGGCCGCGCGCTGGTTCTCGTTCAGTCCGTCCAGCAGGGCCGCCGGGTCCACGACGGGCCGGGGCGCGCCGTCGCGGTAGTACGCGTCCCGGCTCGGCGACACGTCGAACTTCCCGCCGAACAGATCGTCCGGAACCGACTCCGGTCCGTGATCGTCCTCGGGCGGCGGCGGGTGCTCGTCCTCGTGGGCCGCGGAGGGCTTGAGGTCCGCCAGGAAGCTGTCATCAAAGAGGCTGCTCATCGCTCTCCGAGTCTAGGCCGCCCCACTGACAGCCCGCCGCCACCCCGGGAACTCGACCGGAAGTCGTGACGCGGTGCCGGGACGGACGGGCTCTCGGCCACGACACCCGGGAGCCCGTGACCGCACATGATCGGCCGGTCACCCCAGGTGAGGGACCGGCGGGGCGGCGCCGGCATCCGCCCGGCCCTCGAAGGCGCGGCGCCGCGACGGCAGTGAGCGCTCCCGCGGGAGCCGTCGCCCCATGACGGGCGCGAGCGGCCGATCCGCCCACATGTGAACGGATCACCGCGAATGCGTCGTGGACGGCGGGACACATGGCGAAGGTCACGAAAATGTATCGGGCATATCGCGCATCAACCTTCACACGGGCCACACCGGTTGGCTAGCGTGCGGAAAGGCCACTCGACCGCAACCGGCGAACGTCGCCGGGCCGAGCGGCCTCCGCCGAGTCCGGCACGCCCACGAGGCCACCGGAGCCGGGGACCCACCGACCTTGGGGTGAATCGGTCCAACCGCCTTGTGGGGCACGGACCGTAGGGCAACCTTCCGGATTACCCGCCCGAACCCGACAGCTAACTCGGTAGGCGGATGACGGAAGGAGTCGCCTCTCTTGGCGTCGCACCGCAAATGGCGTCCTTCGGGTACGCGTGTCGCAGGCATACGGACCCCGGCCCTCGCGACGGCCGCCCTCACCTCCGTGGCCCTGCTCTCCCAGACGGCGAACGCCGCCCCCTCGGCGAACCCCAGGCCCAGCCTCGAAGAAGTCGAGAAGAAGGTCAACGCCCTCTACCACCAGGCCGAGACGGCCACCGAGAAGTACAACGCGACGCGGGAGAAGACCGCCAAGCAGAAGGAGCGCGTCGACACCCTGCTCGACGACGTCGCCGAGCGCACCGAGAAGCTCAACACCGCGCGTGAGGAGCTGGGTTCGTTCGCCGCCGCGCAGTACCGCACCGGGGCCTCCACACCCGGCACCGCGACACTGCTGCTCGCCGACGACCCGCAGGACTACTTCGACCAGACCCAGTTGATGAGCCGTCTGACGACCCGCCAGAAGGCGTCCGTCGACGACTACGTCACGGAGCAGGCCGCCACCACCAGGAAGCGCGCCGAGGCCACCGAGAGCCTCCAGTCGCTGACGGCCTCGCAGAAGGCGCTCAAGACCTCCAAGGCCACGGTGCAGCGCAAGCTCACCGAGGCGCGCGGCCTGCTCTCGAAGCTGAACGCCGAGGACAAGGCGCGGCTGGCGGCGATCGAGAAGAAGAAGCAGGAGCAGGCCACGGCCAAGGCGGCGGAGCTGGCACGGCAGCAGGCCGCCGCCGAGAAGGCCGCCAGGGAGAAGGCCGCCCGGCAGCAGCCGTCGGGCACCACGACCGGCTCGACGGCCGGCTCGACGGCCACCGACTCCTCGTATGCGACGAAGGCGGCCAAGGCGCTCACCTTCGTCCGCACGCAGATCGGCAAGCCGTACGTCTGGGGCGCCACCGGCCCGGACTCCTACGACTGCTCGGGCCTGACCCAGGCCGCCTGGAAGGCCGCCGGTGTCAGCCTGCCGCGCGTCACCTACGACCAGGTGAAGGCCGGCACGACGGTCTCCCTCGCCGACGCCCAGCCCGGTGACCTGGTCTTCTTCTACGACGACATCAGTCACGTCGGCCTCTACATCGGCAACGGCATGATGATCCACGCGCCGAAGCCGGGGGCGTACGTCCGCGAGGAGTCGATCTACTACGACGGCACCTCGGCGATCCACAGCGTGGTGCGCCCGGCGTAGACCGGAGGACGAGCGAGACCTCCCGCGGGGCACGCGCGCGTGAAGCCGAGAGGCCCCACGCGCGCGTGCCCCGCGTTTTCGTGCCCCCCCCGCCCGGGGGGGACCCCGGGGACCGGCCCCGGGTTGCCTAGCATAGGGGGCATGCCCGGGGGGTTATAAAAATAAACCAGCCCCCCAGACCAAGTAATATAGAGTGTTGC
>NZ_JBHWVI010000157.1:0-20047 GCF_042737005.1 Streptomyces sp. NPDC060027 | reverse complement strand
GCCCTCGCCCGGCGGGCGCTCCTCACCTCGGACGGTTCCCGCGTCCGGGGGCCTCAGTTGACCGCGTCGGCGTCCACCTCGCCCTCCGCCAGCGCCACGTCGTGCACCAGCGGTTCGTCCGCGACGACCACGTGCCGGGCCCGCGCCCCGTACGAACGGGCCGTCGCCGACAGCAGATACGTCCCCGGAGCCGGGACCGAGACGATGTACGAACCGTCGGCCAGCGAGGTCACGCGGTCCAGTTGACGGCCGCCCTTGGACAGCAGCGTGAGGACGGCTCCGTCGACGGGCACGCCCTCCGCGTCGCGGACGAAGCCGTGGACGACCGACGCGCCGCCCTCGACGGGAACGGCGCCCTCGGACGGCGCCTCGGCCGGCTCCACCGCGAGGTGCGGCAGCCGCTTCTCCAGGCCCGCCGGCAGCCACCAGTTGGAGTCGCCCAGCAGGTGCATCGCGGCCGGCACCAGGGCCGTACGGAGGATGAAGGCGTCCAGGGCCACCGCGGCCGCGAGGCCGACACCCGCCATCGCCGCTCCCGAGTCGCCGCTCAGGACGAACGCGAGGAAGACGCACACCATGATCAGGGCGGCGGAGTTGATGACCCGGCCGGTCTCGGCCAGTCCGACCCGCACCGCGCGCGCGTTGTCCTTCGTGTGCACCCATTCCTCGTGCATGCGGCTCACCAGGAACACCTGGTAGTCCATGGAGAGGCCGAACAGGAGCGACAGCATGATGACGGGCAGGAAGGCGTTGATCGGGCCCTCCTTGCCCAGGCCGAGCGGCTCCAGGCCCCAGCCCCACTGGAAGACCGCGACGAGGACGCCGAAGGACGCGGCGGCGGCGATCAGGTTCATCAGCGCGGCCGTCAGCGGGACCACCAGGGAGCGGAAGGCGATCAGCAGGAGCAGGAAGCCGAGCCCGATGATCGTGGCGACGAAGTACGGCAGCCGGTCACCGGTGATCGTGGCGAAGTCCTTCGACACGGCGGTGACGCCACCGACGTGGGCCCGCGCCCCCGCGTCCGGGATCACCCGGTCCCGCAGTGTGTCGATCAGCCGGTCGGTCTCCTCCGACTGCGGTGACGTCGTCGGCACCACCTGGATCACCGTCACACCGTGCGCGGGCGGCAGCGCGACGGCCTGGGCGACTCCGGCGGTGCCGTCGACGCTCTTCACCAGGGCGTCCGTGTCGCCGCCGGTCACGACCACCTGCAAGGGCCCGTTGAAGCCGGGCCCGAAGCCCTCGGCGAGCAGGTCGTACGCCTGCCGGGTCGTCGTGGTGGCGTCGTCGTTGCCCTGGTCGGTGGCGCCGAGGCGCAGCGACAGGACCGGGATCGCGAGGATCGCCATCACGGCCAGGGCGATGGCGGCGATCGTACGGGGGCGGCGCTGCACGCTCATCGACCAGCGCGCCGCGGCACCGCTCGCCCGCTCCGGCTCGGGCCCCCGCGCCGCCAGTTTGCGCCGCTGACGGCGGCTCAGCACCCGGGTGCCGAGAAGGCCGAGGAGTGCCGGCAGCAGGGTGGTGGCCGCCAGCACGCTGAACACGACGGTGAGGGAGGTGCCGATGACCACGCCGTCCAGGAAGCGGAGGTTCGTCACGAGCATGCCCGCGAGCGCGATGCACACCGTGCCGCCCGCGAACAGCACCGCCCGGCCCGAGGTGTTGAGGGCGACGACGGCCGACTCCTCGGGCGCCATGCCGCGCAGGATACCGCGCCGGTGCCGGGTGACGATGAACAACGCGTAGTCGATGCCGACACCGAGGCCGATCAGGGTGGCCAGCAGCGGGGCCAGGTCCGGGATGTCCGTGGCGTGGCTGAGCAGCTGCGTGGAGAACAGCCCCGTACCCACGCCGAAGATCGCGATGCCGATCGGCAGCAGCATGGCGAAGAGCGAACCGAAGGCGAGGAAGAGGACGACGGCCGCGGCCAGGATGCCGACCATCTCGGCGAGCCCGGTGGGCGGTTCCTGGACGCGCTGGATCGCCTGACCGCCCAACTCGACCTGCAGTCCACCGCGTTCGGCGTCCTGTGCGAGGTCGACGACGTCCTGCACCAGCTCCTTGGGCACGGCGTTCGCCTGTTCGGCGAAGGTGATCTGCGCGTACGCGATCGTGCCGTCACGGCTGATCTGCGCGGCGCCCCCCTTCCCCTCGTACGGCCCCGCGACCTGGCCCACACCCTTCATGCCGGCGATCTCGTCCAGCACGGGCTGGATCCGGGAACGCACGGACGCGTCCCTGACCGAGCCCTCGTCGACCTTCCAGACCACCGTGTCGGTGTCCCCCGCGCTGTTCGGGAAGGCCTTCTCCATCTGGTCGTACGCGCGCTTGGAGTCCGTGTTCGGGAGGGAGAAGACGTTCGCGTAGTCCGTGCCCGCGGTGGTCGCCGCGAAGCCCAGACCGAACAGTGCGCCCACCCACAGCAACAGGACCACCAGCCGGTGCCGATAGCACCACCGTGCCAATACCGCCACGTTCAACGCTCCTTAGTCGGGTCGGTCGGTCCCCCAGGTCCTGGCACCAGGATTGGCGGCGGCGCGCGGGCGGGGACACGACCCGCCCATGACTCTCAAGGAACTCCAAGGCTCGAACCGGCCCCGCTGTCGGTGGCCCCGCCGATACTGGGGGCATGACCGCTCACGAGGGAGCCACCGTCCTCGTCGTCGAGGACGAGCCGAGCATCGCGGACGTCCTGACCATCGCGCTGCGCTACCACCGCTTCGAGGTGATGGCGGCGGGCACCGTCCGTGCGGCGCTCGCGCTCGCCGAGCGCACCCGTCCCGACGCCGCGCTGCTCGACGTGATGCTCCCGGACGGCGACGGCCGGGCCCTCGGACGCGAACTGCGTTTACGGCAGCCCGAGTTGGCCGTCGTCTTCCTGACCGCGCGGGACGCGCCCGCCGAGATCGTCGGCGCGCTCGGCTTCGGCGACGACTACATCACCAAGCCGTTCAACATCGACGAGGTCGTCGCCCGGATCACCGCCGTCCTGCGCCGCACGCGGCCCGACGACGTCCTGCCGCAGCGCCCGCCCCTGCGCTACGGCGATCTGGAGCTGGACGAGACGACGTACAGCGTCCACCGCGCGGGCACCACGGTCGAGCTCACCCCCACCGAGTACGCCCTGCTGCGCTTCCTCGTCCGCAACGGCGGGCGGATCGTGCCCAAGGAGCAACTCCTGCGCCACGTATGGCAGTACGAGCACCCGGCCGAGTCGACCGTGGTGGAGACGTACATCAGCTACCTGCGGCGCAAGCTGGAACCGCTGGGGCCGCCGGTGATCCAGACCCGCCGGGGCGTCGGGTACGGACTCGCATGAGTCTGTTCGTCCGGCCCGGATTCCGCTTCCCGCGCTGCAAGCACGGTGTCCACTCGCTGCGCGGCCAGCTGACCCTGGCGAACGTGGGGCTGCTGGCCCTGGGCATCGTGGTGGCGACCGCCGTGAGCCTGATGGGGATGCGGCACTACCTGCTCGACCAGGTGGACACACAGCTCGCCAAGACGCGGGAGTCGCTGGGTGTTTCGCAGCTCACCATGAGCCAGATCGACTCACTGAGCGCCCTCGCGTTCGTACGGGACCGGATCGGGCCCGCGGTGGACGAGTCACCGAAACCGGACTCGCTCTTCGTGGCGGTCGACCGGCGGGGCGGGGCGATCGAGGTGGCCGGCTTCGAACCCACCGCCACACAGCGCGCGTTCGCCGCCGCCGTCGAGGACCCGGGCGCGCTCGCCCGCGACAGCGAGCCCCGCGACATCACCGTGCGCGGCGCCGACTACCGGGCGACCGGAGGACGGCTCGCCGACGGGACGTACGTCCTGTTCGCCGCCTCGACCGACGGACTGCACAAGGGCATCGCGAAGGCGCTCAAGCTCGATCTGACCGTGGGCACCGGGCTGTTGGCGCTGCTCGCGTGCCTCACGATGTTCAGCGTGCGCCGCCGGATGCGGCCGCTGGAGGCCATGGTGGAGACCTCGTCGGCGATCGCCGAAGGGGATCTGACCCGGCGCGTGCCCTCCAGCCATCATCCGACCCAGGAGGTCGAACAGCTGCGGCTCGCGCTCAACTCCATGCTGCACCAGGTCGAGTCGGCCTACCGGACGCGTGAACACAGCGCGGCCCAGCTGCGCCGGTTCGTCGGGGACGCCTCGCACGAGCTGCGCACACCGCTGGCGGCGATACGCGGCTACCTCCAGCTGTACGAGAAGGGGATGCTGACCGATCCCGTCGAGCGCGGGCGGGCCTGGGACCGGATGAACGGGGAGGCCGACCGTATGGGCCGGCTCGTCGACGAGCTGCTCACCCTGGCCCGCCTCGACCAGCGGCCCGAACTGCGGTTCAGGAACGTCGACCTGAGCCGGCTCGTGCGGGACGCGGCCGCGGACCTGCGCGCCCAGCAGCCGGGCCGCCCGGTGACCGTGGGCGCCGACGGCACGCTGCTCGTGCAGGCCGACGAGTCGGGGCTGCGGCAGGTGCTGGGCAATCTCGTCGGCAACGTACGCACCCACACGCCCGACGACGTACCGGTGCGGCTCGGTCTGGAGCGCGCGGACGGTGCCGTACGGCTGTGTGTCGCGGACAAGGGTCCCGGGCTCCCGGAAGAGGACGCGGCGCGCATCTTCGACCGCTTCTTCCGGGCCGGCGGCGGCGCGGGCAGCGGGCTCGGCATGGCGATCGTGCAGGGAGTGGTGCGGGCGCACGGGGGCACGGTCGCGGTACGGACGGCGCCCGGCGAGGGCCTGGCGGTGACGGTGACGCTGCCGGTGCGGTGAAGCGCGGGACACCGGTGGGGTGAGGCGGGGGACGCCGGTGGGGTGACGGCGGTGTCTCGGGGTCGCGGTGGCATCGCCGAGCCTGCCGTGCGGGCCGGGACGGCCTCGTTCGCACCGCTGTGACCTGCTGGAACGTACTTTGTGACCTGCTGGAACGGACTTGGGGAGAAGCTGACCGAGCCGGTTGAACACGGGCCGCCGTGGCGCCGTACACCACGATGAGGGCGGAATCGGTCTCCTCCGGTCGGGCCGCCACGCCACCACCGCGCTTCGCACGGAAGGACCGCCGGGTTGTCGTTCAACACGAGCTCTCGACAGCTGCCGAACACGGACGGGGCACCACCGCGCGACGAACCGGCACCGGAGCCGCTCGCGGACGCCGACGCGGCCCCGGCGGAAGGCGCCGCCGCCTCGGGCGAGGGGGAGGCGGCGGCCGAACCCGAGGCCGAGATACCCCCGTCCGACGCCACGACCCCGGCCGCACCGACCGACGGAACCCCCTCGCTCCCGGCCGAGGACGACCCGGCCGGAACCCCACCGGAAGCAGCCTCCACCGGACCTAAGACGCCCGCCGGGACCGGCGACGGCACCACCCTGACCGAGGCCGAGGACCCGGCCGAGGCCGAGGAGCCCGTCGAGGTCGGCGCGGGCACAGACCCTGCCGCGGGCCGGGCCGAAGGCCCCGCGGAGGGTGGCGCCGACGCCCCGGACACGGCCGTCGGGGACGGGGAGGAGCCTCCGTCAGGAGCGACGCCCGTGCGCGGGCGGTGGCGCGGGTGGCGGGGCCGGCATCCCGCCGCCGCCCGCACCCTCGCGTCGGCCGCGACCGTCCTCGCCGCCGCGCTCGTCCTGTTCGCGCTCCTCATGCCGAGCCAGTCTGACCGGTTCCGGCCCGCCGAGTTCCTGCGCCTCCCGGTGGAGGCGATCTTCGGCGCCGCCCTGCTGATCGTCCTGCCCCGCAGGCCGCGCACGGCCGTGGCGGCGCTCTCCGGGCTCGGCCTGGGCGTCCTGACCGTCCTGAACTGCCTCGACGTCGGCTTCCACGAATACCTCGGGCGGGGCTTCAACGTCGTCCTCGACTGGTCGCTCCTCGGCGACGCGCAGGCCTACCTCCAGGACACGTTCGGCAAGGGCGGCGCGCTCGGCATCGCGGTCCTGGCGGTGGCGCTCGTCATCGCCGTACTGGCCCTCATGACGGCGTCGGTCGTCCGGCTGGGCAACCTGGTGGCCCGGAACTCCGCCACGGCGACGCGCACGACGCTCGTGCTGGCCGTCGCCTGGGTCGTCTGCGCGTCGCTGGGCGTGCAGTTCACCGGGGTGCCCATCGCCGCCGAGCACACCGCGCTGGTCGTCCAGGACCGGGCGAAGCGGGTGCGCAACACGCTGCGGGACGAGGCGGAGTTCGGCAGGATCGCGAAGAAGGACACCTTCGCGAACACGCCGCCCAGCCAGTTGCTCACCGATCTGCGCGGCAAGGACATGATGATCACGTTCATCGAGAGCTACGGCCGCAGCGCCATCGAGGACCCGGTCATGGCACCGGGCGTCGACGCGACGCTCACCTCGGAGAACGACAAGCTGACCCGGGCCGGCTTCGCGGCGAGGAGCGGCTGGCTCACCTCGGCGACGTACGGCGGCAGCAGCTGGCTCGGCCACTCGACGTTCCTGTCGGGCCTGTGGGTCAGCAACCAGCAGCGCTATCGCACGGTGACCGCGGGCGATCATCTGACCCTGCCCGGCGCCTTCAAGAAGACGGGCGACTGGGACACCGTGGGCATCATGCCGGGCATCCAGAAGGCCTGGCCCGAGCAGAAGTTCTACGGCATCGACAAGCTCTACGACTCCCGCGATCTCGGTTACCAGGGACCGAAGTTCAGCTGGTCGACCATGCCCGACCAGTACGCCCTGGCCGCGTTCGAACGCCTGGAGCACGGCAGGAAGCACGACAAGCCGCTGATGTCGACGATCATCCTGACCTCCAGCCACCAGCCGTGGGCGCCGATCCCCAGGACGGTGCCCCAGGACCAGGTCGGTGACGGCTCGGTCTACGACGCCATCGAGAAGGCGGGCAAGAGGCCCGGGGACGTCATCACCAGCTCGCAGAAGTCGAAGGAGGAGTACGGCAAGTCGATCCAGTACTCGGTGACCAGCCTCATCGACTATCTGGTGCGGTACGGCGACAAGGACACCGTGCTGATCTTCCTCGGCGACCACCAGCCGATGGCCCGGGTCAGCGGCGACCACGCCAGCCGTGACGTGCCCGTCTCGATCGTCGCCAAGGACCCGAAGGTGCTCGACAGGATCGCCGACTGGGGCTGGACGGACGGCCTCCGGCCCGAGCACGACGCCCCGGTGTGGAAGATGAGCGCGTTCCGCGACCGCTTCCTGACGGCGTACGGGTCCACACCCCACCCGTAGGGCCCCAGCGGCTCGCCCGCGGGCGGCGGTCACGGCGCGAGCCGTCGTCGCCGCCCACGGTCCCGCACTCCCTCGAACCGGCCCGGACGGTCACTGCCGGCCCGTTTCGCGACGGGCTCTCAGGCCTCTCGCGAGGCCAGCTCCACGACCGTGATGTCCGAGGGCGCGCCGACCCGGGTCGGCGGCCCCCAGGCCCCCGCGCCCCGGGAGACGTACAACTGCGTGTCGCCGTAGCGCTCCAGGCCCGCGACCGTCGGGTTGGCGGCGGCCGCGATGAGGTTCCCCGGCCAGAGCTGCCCGCCATGGGTGTGTCCGGACAACTGGAGGTCGACCCCGTGGCGCACCGCATCATGAATCTGCACCGGCTGATGTGCGAGCAGCACACAGGCCCGCGTGGTGTCCCGGTCCCCGAGCGCCTTACCGAAGTCGGGCCCCTGCCCCTCGCTCTCGCCCTGTACGTCGTTCACGCCGGCGAGGTCGAATCCGGCCAGCTCGGTCCGCGCGTTCTCCAGGGGGTGGATCCCCAGCTCCCGCACCTCCCGGACCCACTGCTCGGCTCCGGAGAAGTACTCGTGGTTCCCGGTGACGAAGTAGGCCCCGTGCCGGGCCCGCAGCCCGGCGAGAGGGGCGGCCGCCGGTCCGAGATCCTTCACGCTGCCGTCGACGAGGTCACCGACGACGGCGATCAGATCGGGCTGCGTGGAGTTGATGGTGTCGACGACCTTCTGGGCGAACCCGCGCCCGAGCAACGGCCCCAGGTGGATGTCGCTCACTACGGCGATCCGGAAGCCGTGGGCGGACCGGGGCAGTTTGGCGAGCGGCACGGTGACCCGCTTCACCGACGGCCCGCGCAGTACGCCGTACGTCCCGTATCCCACGGTCCCCACCGCGACGGCCGCGGCGGCACCACCCACGACACGGGACACGAGGAGGCGACGCGACGGCAGGCGAACGGCCCCCGCCGGCTCGGCAGGACCGGTCGTCGCGGTCCGTGCCAGGGCCCCGGCGGCGCCGCTCCCCGTCGTCGCGGCGGACCGGGCACGTACGCTCTCGCGCGGACCCGCCTCCCCGACCGCGGCGGGGGACGCCGTCCCGTCGGTCTCCTGCCGTCCGCCTGCCCGGCGTTCCCCGAGCCTGCGCAGAAGCGGCCGTACGAACTCCCCCGCCAGCAGCGCCAGCACGAGGTAGAGCAGCAGCGCCATCCACAGGAACCCGGGCCAGGCCAGCGTCCGCTGGAGCCAGAAGGGAGCGCCCGCACGCTCGCTCGCGACGGCGCCGAACATCAGCAGCGGCCCGGCGGCGAAGACCACCGCCCCCACCCGGCGGACCGCTCCGGGACCGGCCGTGGTGTCCCGCACCAGCCGTCTCCAGGCATACCAGTGCGACCCACCGAGCACGGCCAGGACGGCCACACCCACCAGCACGAACACGATGACCATGACGCCGTATCCCCTGTTATGACGTCTGGCGCAAAGCGCGTACGCCGCGCAACCCGATGACCCCGACGACCGTCCCCAAGACAAAGGAAACGACCGCGAGCGTCAGATGCACCCAGAAGTACGCCGTCGGATCGCCCGCGTCGTCGAACGCGAGCCCGCTGCCGTCTTTGTACAGGTTCTTTACGAAAGTGACCCAAATGACCCAGCTCCACACCCCGAAGGCGAGCAGGAACCAGGACACGGGGCGGCTGAGCTTCATGCGTTCAGTATCGCCGTCGCCGACCGTGACCCGGCGCCGGGGTGGAGAGGGCGAGGAGGCTTCCCCGAGAGGTGATGGGACTTCCCGTCGTGAGCCCTGTACTTTCTCGACCGTGCCTGCCTCGAAAAAGACCGCCAAGCGATCCTTGTTGGTCACTTCCGCCACGTTGTTGGCCCTCTCGCTCACGGCGCCCGCGTTCGCCGACACCGCCGACGAAACGAGCCCGGCGAAGAGCCCCACGGCCTCGCCGTCGGCCACTCCCCCGGCGAACATGTCGACCGTCGGCGGTGAGCAGCTCGGCCGGCCCGGGAACCAGGTGAACCTCGGCAGCGGCGTCCCCGTCCTGCCCAAGGACATCACCGCCCGCTCCTGGATCGTCGCCGACGCGGAGTCGGGCGACGTCCTGGCCGCCCACAACGCGCACTGGCGGCTGCCCCCTGCGAGCACCCTGAAGATGCTCTTCGCCGACACGGTGCTGCCGAAGTTCCCGAAGACCACCCCGCACAAGGTGGCCTCCTCCGACCTGGCGGGCATCGGCTCGGGCTCCAGCATGGTGGGCATAAAGGAGAACGAGACGTACACCGTCCACGACCTGTGGCTCGGTGTCTTCCTTCGCTCGGGCAACGACGCCGTGCACGTGCTGTCCGCGATGAACGGCGGCGTCGACGAGACGGTCAAGGACATGCAGGCGCACGCCGAGGACCTCCAGGCCCTCGACACGAACGTGGTGAGCCCGGACGGCTACGACGCCGGACGTCAGGTGTCGTCGGCGTACGACCTGACGCTGTTCGCCCGGTCGGGGCTCCAGAAGAAGGACTTCCGGGAGTACTGCTCGACAGTGCGGGCGAAGTTCCCCGGTGAGACGGCCAAGAACAAGAAGGGCAAGACCACCCGGGGGTCCTTCGAGATCCAGAACACCAACCGGCTGCTGACCGGCGACAGCGACGTCACCACGTACCAGGGCATCGCGGGCGTGAAGAACGGCAACACCACCAACGCGGGCGCCACCTTCACGGGTGTCGCCGAGCGCGACGGCAAGGTGCTGCTCGTCACGGTCATGAACCCGGAGAAGAACGAGCACAACGAGGTCTACAAGGAAGCCGCGCGGCTCCTCGACTGGGGATTCAAGGCCTCGGGCACGGTCCAGCCGGTGGGTGAACTGGTCCCGCCCAAGGGCGTCGACACCACCGCTCAGCCGGGTGCGAAGGCCTCGGACGGCACAAGCTCGGAGAGCGCCTCCACCAAGCCGGTGGCCGCCGCCACCGCCACGAAGAAGGGCGGTTCGAGCGGGATCGGCATCGCGCTCGGCCTCACGGGCGGCTTCCTCGTCCTTCTCACGGCGGGCGTCTTCCTGGTCAACCGCCGCTGGCCGCTGCCGGACCTGATGCGCCGCCGCCGCTGATCCCCCGGGGCTCCGGAGCCCTCGCGTCCTTCGGAGCCCCCGAGGCCCTCCGGCCCTTCGAGCCGGACGGTTGGCCCCGGTCCGCCCGTTCGTCCGGGTCCGCCGGTTCGCCCCGGTCCGCCGCTTCGTCCGGGTCCGCCGCTGCCCGCACGGCCTCCGTCCGCTCCCCCGCGTCGGCCTCCTCCTCGGTCCGCGCCGACTCCTCGCTCCCCGTGGCCGTCCAGGCGGCGCAGTACAGGAGCAGCTTCGACGTGAAGTTGATCCACAGGAGCAGCGCGATCGGCACCCCGAAGGCGCCGTACATGCTCTTCGACGCCACGCCCCGCATATAGCCGCTGAGCAGCAGCTTGAGCAGTTCGAACCCGGCGGCGCCGATCAGCGCCGCGACGATCAGCCGACGGCGCGGCGGCTGCACACCGGGGAGCAGGGTCAGGACGTACAGCAGGACCAGGAAGTCGGCGAGCACGGCCACCGCGAAGGCGATGGCCTGCAGCAGCACGCTCCCCCAGCCGTTCTCGTCGATGCCGAGGTGCCGCGCCGACCAGCCCACCGCGGTGGACGCGAGGGTCGAGACGACGATGGTGAGGAGCACGGCCCCGCCCAGCCCGACGAGTACGCCGCCGTCCTTGAGCTTGCGCAGGAGGGGGTTCTCCTCGCTGTCGGGCAGCTCCCAGACCGCGCGCAGGCACTCCCGCATCGAGCCCACCCAGCCGATACCAGTGACCAGCAGCAGGGCGCCCGCGATGAGCCCGATCGTGCCGGCGTTCTGCACGAGGCTGTTGATGTCCAGCTGGTCGGAGATGCCCGGCACCTGCTCGGCGAGCTTGTCCTGGAGGTCCTTCTGCTGCTGGCTGCTCAGCGTGGCGGCACCGATCGCCGCGGCCACGGTCAGCAGCGGGAACAGCGCCACGAAGCTGATGAAGGTCATCGCCGCGGCGAGCCGCGTCCACTTCACCCGGTCCAGCCGCTCGTACGACCGCCACGCGTGCGTGGCCATCAGGCGCACGACCAGCGGCCCCACGCCGGGAATCTTTTTCAGCCAGTCCATGATCCGACTCTGCCCTCGCCTCGGAAAACCAATGACCGGGTACCCCAAAAACGCAGGACAGTGGCGAGCGCCATGCCGATTCCCGCGCCCGAGACGGTGTCAGCGCGCTGCGAGGTGAACCCGAGTCCGTAGTGACTGACCGCGAGACACAGCAGTTGCACGAGGGCGCCCGCGATGTTCACCGCGAAGAAGATCGCGTACTGGCGCGGGCCGCGGGCCGCCGCGTGCCGGTAGGTGCCGAGCGCGTTTCCGGCGTACGCCACCGAGCAACCCGCCAGGAAGGACAGCGCCTTGGCGGTCAGCGGGTCCAGACCCACCGGGCCGCGCAGCCAGACGAAGAGGCCGAGGTCGGCGGCGTAGGCGAGGACTCCGACCGAGGCGAACCCGAGGAGTTCGCGCAGGAACGGCTTCCGGAGTCCGATCACCCCGGAAGCCACCACCGACTCCCTGACGGCAGTCCCCGGGTCGGTCGGCTCCGCGACGGTCGGCCCGCGGGTGACAGGGAGTCCGGAGCCGGGCCGGTGCTCGGTGACGCTCACCAGTTCGCCACCGCGAGCCCGTACATCGCCAGCCACACCAGTCCGATGAGAGCGAGCGCGCGGTCGCGCAGGACCACGTCCTCCGGCTCGCCCGCCGTGCCCCGGTCCGCGAAGACGGCGTAGCGCAGGACGGCCAGGATGAAGGCGACCATCGACAGCTGGCGCCACGGCAGCACTCCGGCGCTCGGTACTCCGCCCTCCTCCAGGGCCCACAGGCAGTAGCCGAGGACGGAGACCCCGGCGGCCAGCTGCCAGACGAAGCGCAGGTAGCCGGTCGTGTACTCGGTGAGCAACGCGCGGGTGGCGCCCGCCTTCCCCGCCATCTGCACGGCTTCGGAGTACCGCTTCGCCGAGACCATGAAGAGCGCCCCGAAGCCGGTGGTGATCAGGAACCAGCGCGAGAGCGGGATACCGAGGGCCAGCCCGCCGATCATCGCCCGCATCAGGAACCCCGTCGTGACGACGACGAGGTCCACGACGAGCACATGCTTCAGGCTGACGCAGTAGGCCAGCTGCATGCCGATGTACGCGGTCAGCAGCGCGCAGACGGCCGGTGAGCAGAACCAGGCGGCGACGGCGGGAGCGAGGACCGCGAGGGTGCCCCCGACGGCGTACGCGACCGGGACGGGGACCTGGCCCGCGGCGACCGGGCGGTGGCGCTTCACCGGGTGGGCCCGGTCGGCGACGGCGTCCCGGGCGTCGTTGATCAGGTACACCGCGGCGGCGCAGGCCGTGAACAGGGTGAAGACGAGCGCCAGTTGGCCGAGCGCGTGCCGGGAGAAGAGCTGACCCGCGGCGGCCGGGGCGGCCACGACGAGCACGTTCTTCACCCACTGCCGGGGGCGTGCGGTCCTGACGAGGCCCCGGGCGACGCCGGTCAGGCTTCTCGGCGGCGGGGCGGCGGCCGGGATGCGCTCCAGGAGCGCCGTGCGCTCAGCCATGGCCGGCCCCGATCCAACGGGCGCCCAGTCCGGCCGCCGCGGCGCCCAGGGCCGCGCCGGCGAGGACATCCGTGGGGTAGTGGACCCCGACGACGAGCCGCGAGACGCACATCGCGGCGGCGAGCGGCGGCACGACATACGCGCCGAGCGTGCCGTAGGCGACCGCCGCGGCGACCGCGGAGGTGGCGTGCGAGCTGGGGAAGGAGTGCCGCCCGGCCGTGCGCACCAGCGGCGTGACGTGCGCGGGGCGCGGGCGGCGCACGATCCGTTTCACGCCCATGCTCGCGAGGTGCGCGGTGGCGGTGAGCGCCGTCGCACGCAACCACGCGCCGCGTCGCTCCCGGTCGACGGCCGCCCCCGCGAGCCCCGCGGCGAGCCAGAGAGCTCCGTGCTCCCCGCTCCAGGACAGGGCGCGCGCGACGGCCGCGACGCGTGGATCCCCGCCGTACGCGTGGAACGCGGACAGCAGCCGACGGTCCACGTCGTCGAGCCGGCGGTCCATGTCGTCGAGTCGGCGGTCCATGTCGTCGGGCTGCCGGTCCATGTCGTCGTGATCGTGGTGATCGTCATGGTCGTCGAGCCGGCGGTCCATGTCGCCATGGTGGTCACGTTCGTCTGGCCGTCGGTCCATGTCACCGCGGTGGCCATGGTCGTCAAGCCGCCGATCCACGTCGTCACGGTCGTCAAGGTCGTCCATGTGGTCCCACTCTTCTAGGGAGCGGTCACAGAATTACGGCAATCTAGGACGACATCCCATTAATCACCCATTTCGGTGAGGACCCGTGAGGGCCGGTTAGATTGCCCCGTTGTGCACCCATACCGGCGCTACGGTCACGGTCATGCCTGCCGACACCGTCTCCGTCACGGGTTGGGGCCGCACCGCCCCGACCGCCGCCCGTCTGGTCCGCCCGCGCACCTACGAGGAGGCGGCGGCCGCCGTCCGGGAGTGCGGGGCGCGGGGAGGGATCGCCCGCGGGCTCGGGCGGGCGTACGGCGACGCCGCGCAGAACGCGGGCGGGGCGGTGCTCGACATGACGGGCCTGGACCGGATCCACGCCATCGACGTGGGCGGCGGCACGGTCCTGTGCGACGCGGGGGTGTCCCTGCACCGGCTCATGGAGGTCCTGCTCCCCCTCGGCTGGTTCGTGCCCGTGACGCCGGGGACCCGCTATGTGACCGTGGGCGGCGCGATCGGCGCGGACATCCACGGCAAGAACCACCATGTGTCGGGCTCCTTCGCCCGGCACGTCCTCTCCTTCGAACTGCTGACCGCGGACGGCGAGATCCGGACGGTCGGGCGCGGCACCCCCCTCTTCGACGCCACGGCGGGGGGCATGGGCCTGACCGGTGTGATCCTCACGGCGACCGTCGGCCTCCAGCCGGTGGAGACCGCCCTGATGTCCGTCGACACCGAACGCGCGGTGGACCTGGACGACCTGATGGCCCGCCTGACCGCCACCGACCACCGGTACCGCTACTCGGTCGCCTGGATCGATCTCCTCGCGCGCGGGGCGCGGACGGGGCGCTCGGTCCTGACCCGCGGCGATCACGCACCGCTGGACTCGCTGCCCCCACGCGCGCGCAGACACCCGCTGGCGTTCCGCCCCGCGCAACTGCCCGCCGCCCCCGCCTTCGTACCGGAAGGGCTCCTCGGGCGGACGACGGTGGGCCTCTTCAACGAGCTCTGGTACCGGAAGGCGCCCCGCGCGCGGACAGGTGAGCTCCAGCGGATCCCGGCCTTCTTCCATCCCCTCGACGGGGTGCCCCACTGGAACCGTGTCTACGGGCGCGGCGGCTTCGTCCAGTACCAGTTCGTCGTCGGACACGGCCGGGAGGAGACCCTGCGCCGGATCGTGCGGCGCATCTCCGAACGCCGCTGCCCCTCCTTCCTCGCCGTCCTGAAGCGCTTCGGAGAGGGCGATCCGGGCTGGCTGTCCTTCCCCGTGCCCGGCTGGACCCTCGCCCTGGACATCCCGGCGAACCTGCCCGGCCTCGGCGCCTTCCTCGACGAGCTGGACGAGGAGGTGGCGGGCGCCGGAGGGCGCGTGTACCTCGCCAAGGACGCGCGGCTGCGGCCCGAACTGCTGGCCGCGATGTATCCGCGGCTCGGCGCGTTCCGGGCCCTGCGGCAGGAGTTGGACCCACGAGGAGTCTTCACCTCCGACCTGTCCCGCCGCCTGGGCCTGTAGCCCGGCGTTCCCGGCCGCCCGTCTTCGTTCCCTCGTCTCAAGGAGCTGTCATGAAGGACGCTTTCGGTATCCCCCAGTCCCTGCTGATCCTCGGCGGCACGTCAGAGATCGCGCTGGCCACCGCGCACCGGCTCATCACCCGGCGCACCCGCACGGTGTGGCTCGCCGGACGGCCGACGCCCGCCCTGGAGGAGGCCGCCGAGCAGCTGCGCCGACTCGGCGCGGACGCCCGTACCGTCGCCTTCGACGCCCTCGATCCCGAGTCCCACGAGGCCGTGCTCGGCAAGGTCTTCGCCGAGGGCGACATCGACATGGTGCTGATGGCCTTCGGGGTGCTCGGCGACCAAGCGGTGGACGAGAAGGAGCCGGTCGCGGCGGTGCGGGTCGCGCAGACCAACTACACGGGCGCGGTGTCGTCCGGCCTGGTGTGCGCGCGGGCGCTGCAGACGCAGGGGCACGGCTCCCTGGTGGTGCTGTCCTCGGTCGCGGGCGAACGCGCCCGCCGCTCGAACTTCATCTACGGCTCCAGCAAGGCGGGCCTGGACGCCTTCGCGCAGGGGCTTGGCGACGCCCTGTACGGCACGGGCGTGCACGTCATGGTCGTACGCCCCGGGTTCGTCCGTACACGGATGACGGCCCATCTGGCGGAGGTGCCGCTGTCGACCACTCCGGAGGCGGTGGCCGCGGCGATCGAGCTGGGGCTGAGGCGGCGTTCCGAGGCGGTGTGGGTGCCGGGGGCGCTCCGGGTGGTCATGTCGGCCCTGCGGCACGCGCCGCGAGCGGTGTTCCGGCGGCTGCCGATCTGAGTCCCGC
This sequence comes from Streptomyces sp. NPDC060027, assembly GCF_042737005.1. Taxonomy (NCBI): domain Bacteria; kingdom Bacillati; phylum Actinomycetota; class Actinomycetes; order Kitasatosporales; family Streptomycetaceae; genus Streptomyces; species Streptomyces sp. NPDC060027. Next base: position 4,226 of record NZ_JBHWVI010000157.1, on the reverse strand, counting down.
GGCCGGTCGTGTCGTGAGCACCGAGGAGGGGCCGGGCCGGGGTGTACGGGTCCGGGCCGGGGTGTACGGCCGGGCGTCCTAGAGGGCCGGGAGGGTGGTGTCCCGCTCGGGGGCGCATGCCTGCGGGGGGACCACGGCGCCGCCGAAGGCGAACTCGCGGAGCTTGCGCCACACGCCGTCGGCGCCCTGCTCGTAGAGGGCGAATCCGGTGCAGGGCCACTGGGCCTCGTATCCGGAGAGCGCCTCGAAGGCGCGGTCCATCGCCTCGTCCTCGATGCCGTGGGCCACGGTGACGTGCGGGTGGTACGGGAACTGCAGCTCGCGGGCGACGGGTCCCGAGGCGTCCCGGACCTGCTTCTGCAGCCAGGTGCAGGCCTCCGCGCCGTCGGCCACGCGTACGTACACGACGGGCGACAGGGGGCGGAAGGTGCCCGTGCCGGACAGCCGCATCGGGAAGGGGCGCCCGGCGGCCGCGACCTCGACGAGGTGCGCCTCGATCGCGGGCAGCGCCGTGGCGTCCACCTCGGTCGGCGGCAGCAGGGTGACGTGCGTGGGGATGCCGGAAGCCGCGGGGTCGCCGAAGCCCGCGCGCCGCTCCTGGAGCAGGCTGCCGTGAGGCTCCGGGACCGCGATCGACACGCCGATCGTTACGGTCCCCACGTCGTCTCCTGTCGTCGTTCGATGGTCCGGGCTGTGCGGTGGTGCTGCGCGGGCAGGGGCGGTTGTTCGGCCTGCCCGGCTATCGACTGTACGGCGGTATCGCCCGCAATCGGCGGCCGTACGGGTGTCGCGCTCGTCTCGTACTGACTGCCGAGGGGGCTGTGGTAGGGGGCCGTGCCGCCACCGCGGGGCGGCCGGACGGCCGCGGGTACGGTGGCGGCTCGGCCGTCAGTGCTTGGCGGGCAGGAATCCGACCTTGTCGTAGGCCTGGGAGAGCGTCTCCGCGGCGACGGCACGGGCCTTCTCGGCGCCCTTGGCCAGGATCGCGTCGAGGGTCTCCGGGTCGTCCAGATACTGCTGGGTGCGCTCCCGGAACGGCGTCACGAAGTCGGTCATGACCTCGGCGAGGTCCGTTTTCAGCGCACCGTAGCCCTTGCCGGTGTACTTCTGCTCCAGTTCCCCGATTCCGGTCCCGGTGAGGGTCGAGTAGATGGTCAGCAGATTGCTGATACCCGGTTTCCCCTCCGTGTCATACCTGATGACCGTGTCCGTGTCGGTGACCGCGCTCTTGACCTTCTTGGCGGTCGTCTTCGGCTCGTCGAGCAGATTGATGAGCCCCTTCGGCGTCGACGCCGACTTGCTCATCTTGATCGACGGGTCCTGGAGATCGAAGATCTTCGCCGTCTCCTTGAGGATGTACGGCTTCGGGATCGTGAACGTCTCGCCGAAGCGGCCGTTGAAGCGCTCGGCGAGGTCGCGCGTGAGCTCGATGTGCTGGCGCTGGTCCTCACCGACCGGGACCTCGTTGGCCTGGTACAGCAGGATGTCCGCGACCTGGAGGATCGGGTACGTGAAGAGGCCGACGCTCGCGCGCTCGGCCCCCTGCTTGGCCGACTTGTCCTTGAACTGGGTCATGCGGGAGGCCTCGCCGAAACCGGTGAGGCAGTTCATGATCCAGGCGAGCTGCGCGTGCTCGGGGACATGGCTCTGGACGAAGAGCGTGCACCGCTCCGGGTCGAGACCGGCGGCGAGCAGCTGCGCGGCGGCGAGCCGGGTGTTGGCACGCAGGTCCGCGGGGTCCTGCGGAATCGTGATCGCGTGCAGGTCGACGACCATGTAGAACGCGTCGTGTGACTCCTGGAGGGCCACCCACTGACGGACGGCGCCGAGGTAGTTGCCGAGGTGGAACGAGCCTGCCGTGGGCTGGATTCCGGAGAGCACGCGAGGACTGTCAGAGGCCATGCTCACCATTCTCTCAGGTACAGGGGCCCTCTCCGGAACTGGCCGGAAACAGATGTGCCGCGGGTGGGAACCGATGGGCCGCGGGCGGTGTAGCAAGAGTGTGAGGACACGGGAGGGGGGCGGCATCGTCGTCGACGAGGCCGTGGTGATCGCACGTGTACGCGCCGGGGAGCCGGAGGCGTACGCGGAGCTGGTCCGTGCCCACACGGGCATCGCGATCAGGGCGGCCAGGGCACTCGGAGCGGGCGCGGACGCGGAGGACGTGGTGCAGCAGGCCTTCATCAAGGCGTACTGCTCGCTGGGGCGCTTCCGGGACGGCTCGGCGTTCAAGCCCTGGCTGCTGTCGATCGTCGCCAATGAGACGAGGAACACAGTACGGACGGCGGTGCGTCAGCGGACGCTGGCCGGCCGGGAGGCGGCGCTGGCGGAGGCGGGTCCGCCGATACCGGAATCGGCGGACCCGGCGGTCGCGGCGCTGGAGTCGGAGCGGCGCTCCGCGCTGCTGGCGGCTCTGGAGCAGCTGAGCGAGGACCACCGCCTCGTCGTCACCTACCGCTATCTCCTGGAGATGGACGAACCGGAGACGGCCCAGGCCCTGGGCTGGCCGCGCGGCACGGTGAAGTCCCGGCTCAACCGCGCCCTGCGCAAGCTGGGCCGACTGCTGCCCGCCTTCCAACCTCGTGAGCCTCGGGAAGGGGGTGACGAGCATGAGTGAGTCGTACGAGGACGGAGGCGCCGGCGACGCGGAGTCCGGCCGCGAGCGGGCCCGGCGAGCCCGTGCGGACGTCTCCCGGCTGCCGGACGAGCTGCGGGCGCTCGGTCGGTCGCTGGACGGCCCGGGGGCCGACGGCGACGAGTCGATGGTCGAGCGGGTGCTGGCGGACATACTCGCGATGGGGACACCGGCCGCGCCTTCCGGGCGGCGGGAGGGGATCCCGCTCCCGGCGCACGGGACTACGGGGCACCGCGAGCGGCTGCGCGCGGTGCGCCGCTGGGCGCGGGCCCGCCGGCGGGCGCTCACCGCGGGCCTGTGCGGAGTGCTGGCGGTCCTCGTGTTCACGCCCCCGGTGCGGGCGGCGGTCGTCGACTGGTTCGGCTTCGGCGGGGTCGAGGTGCGTTACGACCCGTCGGCGGTGCCCTCGGCCGGAGCCCGGGTGCCGGGCTGCCCCGGGCCCTCGCTGACCCTGGCGCAGGCCGGGCGGCGGGCCGGGTTCGAGCCTCCCGTGCCCGGCGCCCTCGGCGCTCCGGACGCGGTGACCGTGACGCCCGAGCCGGGAGGGCGGCTGCTGATGAGCCTGTGCTGGCGCGAGCACGGGCACGGGCACACGGTCCGGATCGACGCGTATCCGGCGCGGCTGGACATCGGCTTCGCCAAGACGGTCCGGGAGCCGCCGGAGTGGCTGCGGCTGGACGACGACGAGGAGTTCGGCGATCCGGCGCTGTGGTTCCCGAAGCCGCATCTCCTGAGCTTCTGGCTCGTCGAAACGGACGGCGACCGCTTCACCCGTTCCGAGCGGACCGCCGGGCCGACGCTCCTGTGGATGCGCGACGGCGACATGACGCTCCGGCTGGAGGGAGTGGCCTCGAAGGCACGGGCGCTGGAGATCGCCAGGTCGCTGAAGTAGCCGGGCTCGCCGTCGCCGGACAACGGCTCGGAATTCGTGGGCGCCGGGTGGGAACCCCGGCCGGTCGGGCGGTGTACCAGAAGTGACACACGACGTGCGGGCGGGCCGTACGTCGATGGACCGGCTGGTTCGGGGGGTTCCATGCGCAGAGTTCGTGAACTGCTCACGGTGGTAGGGGCGTTGGTGGTGGTTCTCGCGGTGGCGCTGTCGACGGCACCGTCCGCCCTGGCCGGCGGGCCGACGAGTGTGCTGGTGGTTTCGCCGCAGAGCGCGGAGACCGCCGCGCTGTACCACTCGAACGAGGAGTACAGCGCGTTGTTGCGGCTTCTGGGCGGGGCGGACTCGGATAGCCGCGAGGTGGAGCTGCCGGGGCTCGGCGCTGCCGACGGACAACAGCTCAATGTGACGTGGATGGCCCATGACGTGTCGCCCTGGCGGGTGGACCGCGTCTATCCGGACGCTTCGTGGAGCAAGGACGTCTGGATCCACACCACGACCGACGTGACGACCATGGAGGGCTACTGGCACAAGGCCCGGCAACCGGCCCAGGTGCGGGCGCTGTTCAGGAAGCTGGGCGTCCTGGGCAGGGCGAAGCCGCGGGGCGACGGGGGAATCCGCCCGGGTCCCTGGCAGACGCCGGAGGGCGCGGGGGGCGGGGCCGCCCCCCCCCCCCCCCCCCCCGCCCCCACAGTGTCAGAT
>NZ_JBHWVI010000156.1:0-20272 GCF_042737005.1 Streptomyces sp. NPDC060027 | reverse complement strand
GGTCAGGCCCACTGCTATCCAGATGGTTCTTGCCGTGGTGGTTGCTCAGTGGTCGGAGTAGCTGAAGTCGCCCACGGTCCAGGCGCTGACGTCGGCGATGGCCACGCGGTACATTCCGCCCGTCTCGGGGATCCCGACGCTGCCCTGCAGAATCCGGGCGACATGGAAGTGCAGATGGGTGGGCGGCCCGTCCTTCGTGGGGGTGTCGAAGACGGCTGAGAATTCGCCCAGGCGGGCGGAATCTGTCAGCACGTCCGACACCCTTTGCCTCCACACTGCTTCGGGAGCCAGTCGGCCGGTGATGACAGCACCACCGGTGACCACGGTCAGGGACATCTGGTTGCTCTGCCCGGACTCCACCAGGGCGGCGACGGAAACGAGCAGCTCGTCAGGCTTGGACATGGGGCAGATTGTATTGACTGGCTGCCCGGTCCTTGGCGGGTGGTGACCTCAGAACACCGCCGCGCCGCCCGAAACAGCAAACCCGACCGCCACGGCCTGAGATGAGCGTGCCCCGCGGGCATCGACGGGCACCGCCATCCCGTCCCGGCGTTTGGAGTGATCGTTTCCTGTGGTGACGGGGTGTGTGGGCGTGTAGCGTCTGTGTCAGCTGTCGTGGTTCGGAAGTTCCCTTTGCCCACGCCTTCGGCGTGGGCGTTTTGCTGTGCTGTGCCGCAGGGACCAGGGCGATCACCTCCGCCTTCCGCATGGAGTGGGAGGCGTTCATCGACTGGAAGGCATGAGACATGGCTACGGGAACTGTGAAGTGGTTCAACGCGGAGAAGGGCTTCGGTTTCATCGCCCAGGACGGGGGCGGCCCGGATGTTTTCGCGCACTACTCCGCGATCAACTCCTCGGGCTTTCGTGAGCTTCAGGAGGGCCAGATCGTGACGTTCGACGTCACCCAGGGCCAGAAGGGCCCGCAGGCCGAGAACATCAACCCGGCCTGACCTTCCCCACCCCGCCTGCGGGCACCGCGCCAGGCGCGCACGGCTGCCCCAGGTAGCCCGTACGCCCGGTCCGGACAACGGACGCCTGGGCCTGTCCGGCAGTTGGCGGGATCTGAGATGCACGAATCAGGGCCGCGCAGCAGATGCGCGGCCCTGAACCGTGTCGAGACCGGCGCACAGCGTCCATGGGGCTGGCGCAGGGCAGCGTGCCCGCCTCGGCAGCATTAGCGGGGGTGAGGACTTCTGCTCATGAACGTTCTGGCAGGAGCTCATCGATCCGCCCGGCGGGGTGCCTCCGGGCGGGCCGGCTGGGCTGCGCGGTCAGTAGGCTGGGTGTCCCCCGCGAGGTGGAGCCAGCGCACGGTGCTGTCTGTCTCGTGCCTGAAGTGTTCGGGAGAGGCCAGAAGCTGCCACAGCGGGTCGGGGCGGCAGGGGACGGTGGCGCCGCGAGCGGCCCATTCCTCGGCGAGCTGGGTGTACAGGGGTGTGCCCTGGTCCGGGGTTTCTCCGGGGGCCTGGCCACGGGCGTGTGCGGGGCGCTGAGAAGGCCTGCGGCGCGTTTGCTCCGGAAGAAGACGGGCATCGGCTCTGCGGTTGCCGCTGCCGGCCTGTGTGTCGTGGCTCGAGTCCACCCAATGATCATCCGTCACGTTCTTCACAACGATCCTTGCGCTTCCTTGGACACCGCTTCTGGTGCGCTGCGAGGACCTCGGCCACAGTCCTCCCTCGGGGAGATGCGCGCCCCTTTGGGCGCGGATGAAAACCGGTCGGCTGTCCGGTCGCCGGGTGGTCTGGGATAGATGCACTCGCGCCCCGGGTACTCCCGAGCCCGCAGGGCGAGGGCCCAGGGTTCCCGGCCCCTGACCCTCGTCGCGCCCAGCGGGAGTGCCTGGAGCGGGAAGCTGCGGAGGCGGCGTGGAGAGCGGGCGGCTGGGCGCGTTCTGCCTCTCCGCTCTGCCTCTGTCACGGCGCCTGCCGGCGGTGGTTCGCTTCCTGGAGGGCGCCCCCTTGTGTGTCTCTGCGGCTTCGGGGGGTCGGCCTGCGCGGGCGACGAGGTCGACGGCCAGCAGCCTGCGCTTTGGAGAACGATTCGTTGGAGGCGATAGCCACGCTGTTCAGATCGCGCCGGCTCTGGTGAGGTGTGGATCTCCCTCGTCGGTGTCGGGCCCCCGACCGGGTCCGGGTCCGGGTTCGGCGGTGTAACGGTGGATCGTCAGGGGGCCCGAGCCCGGCCGGCGGGCGACGGCGGCCAGGTGGGCGGGGCCGAGGTGGAGGCTGCTGAGCAGCCAGCTGCGCGGGGCCCGGGCCGTGGTGCCGGGGCCCGGCACCACCGCGGTGTCCGACCCGGGCTTCGTCTCGATGCGTCTGAGGTCGCGGGAGATTCCGATGCCGACCGCCTTGAGGAGTGCCTCTTTGCGTGTCCAGCACCTCTGTACCGCGGTCTGCCGGTCGATCCCCGGCGCCAGGGCGTTCACGTAGTCAAGTTCCGCCTGGGAGAAGGCCGTTGCGGGAACCGCGGGATCGACGGGACGCAGGAGCTCGACGTCCACGCCGACGCCGCCGTCCATGGACACGCCGAGGCAGCCGAGGCCGCGCGTATGGGAGACGCTGATGTGCAGGGGCGTTCGGGGCTGCAGGATCCTCGGCGGTCCGTGCTGCCCGGCGCAGTCCGGGCAGGGCGCCTGCCCGATGGTGACCGACTCGGGCGGCACGCCCAGCCGCGCGGCGAGGATCCGTCGGACCGCCGCGCGGCTGGTCGCGAACTGGGCGGCGGGGCGGGGAGCGGAGTACTTCCTGAGGCGCTGCTGCTCCACAGGTGTGAGCAGGTTCAGGTCCGCCGGGTCCGGAGCATCGGGAATCACCCACCACCAGAGCTGGGTGGCCGGTTCCGGCGGACGGGAGGGTGCGGGCCCGGTCATGTGGCCGTGCTGTCGTCCGCCGGCGAGAGATCCCAGGACGCGAAATCCTCCTTTGACGCGGCGACGGACGATGCCGCGCGCTCGGGGGTGTCGCCCGCGCCGATGGCGAGGCTCAGCAGCGCGGTCTCGAACGGAAGATCCGGATCCTTCGTGTCCAGGGTCTGGGAGGAGAGTTCGAGGGAGACGAAGCCGTGCACCGTGCTCCAGTTGACGTAGGCGCACAGCTCGGAGTCCTGGTCCCGGAACCGGCCGCTCTCGATGCAACGCCTCACACCGTCGACCAGAGTGGTCCAAGTGAGGCCGCGCGGCTGGGGATTGTTGGCCTCCGTGGCGGCTGTCTCGTCCGGAGCGGTGAGCAGGCCTCTGTTGGCGGCCGCCACGAAGATGTACGGACGGCGCAGTGCCAGTCCCCGGTAGATGCGGCCGAGCGTGGACACGTCAGCCACCGGGTCGTCGGTGCGCGGGGCCCGTTGCAGAACCTTGTAGAGGTTCAGGGTCGAGGTCCGCAGGACCTCCTGGACGACGACGTCCATGCTGCCGAAGTGTGTATAGACCGCCATGGTCGAGGTGCCGGCTGCTTCGGCCATCCGACGGACCGTCAGGGAGCTGGATCCCTGCTCGGCCAGGATCTTGGCCGCTGCGTCAATCAGGGCTTCCCGTACGCGGTTTGAGGCGGCGGTCCGCCCCGCCGTTCTCTTCGTAGGCATGTTTGACATGATGCCATAACGGCGTTATGAATGTATCCACTGGGCGCGCGGTGGTGAGGCTGGGGGATTCGGGGTGGCGCGCCCTGCTGACGGTTCGTCGACCAGCGGACTGTCATGACGATCATCTGACGCTGCGTCACACGTCGCCCTCGCGTAATCGGGAAGGCTTCCGATTATGTTGAATAGGCAACCGCGCAAAGAAGCGCGAAGCATATTCGTTGAATTTTGACCGAGTGTGAGTGTGGGGCTAAGCGAACCCCCGCTATGTGACTTGTGCAACATTGACCTCCGACTGAGGTTCGTTGTGATGGCGCCCCGGGTGGGCTAGTGTCGTGATTGATTGATGTAAAGACAGTTCGACGATCAATTTAGAAATCGGGGGATTTCTATGCCAGAGACTCGAGGGTCCTGGATTCCTTGCACTGCCTGACCTGTACGTAGCGGCAGGTATTTTCTCTGTGGGTTGAAGCGCCCTGCGCAGTCGACGACGACGGTGCGCTGCGCGATCGGCCACACCCTTCATTCCTGGCGATTAGGCCAACTCTTGTGTCAAAAACAGGGGCGGCTGAAAGGTGGCTTTGCTGTGCGCAAAAACAAGATGGCTCTGGTCAGCGGAGGATCGCGTGGCATCGGGCGAGGAATTGCCCTCAGGCTCGCGGAGGACGGGTACGACATCGCTTTCTGTTCCCGCTCCGGGGGCGAAAACGCGGAGTCGGCCCGCGAGGAGATAGAAAAGACGGGGGCGCGCTGTTACCAGGCCACCTGCGACGTGGCCGACCACCAGGCGGTCGAAGCGTTCATCAAGGATGCCGAACGGGCCCTCGGCCCCCTGGACGTGCTGGTCAACAGTGCCGGGATCGTGCGTGACAACCCCCTGGTGATCATGCCCGTCGAGGACTGGAACGACGTCATCGACACCAACCTCAACGGAACCTTCAACTTCAGTCACTGCGCCGCGTTCGGCTTCATGAAGCGGAAAGCCGGCACGATCGTCAACGTCTCGTCGGTCGCGGGCGTCTACGGCAATGCCACGCAGACGAACTACTCGGCATCGAAGGCCGGAATCAACATGCTGACCAAGTCCCTGTCCAGGGAGCTCGGTCCGTACGGGATCAGGGTCAATGCCGTCGCCCCCGGCTTCATCGAGACGGACATGACGGACCGGCTCTCCGAACCGGTGCGCAAGAAGGCCCTCGGCATGATTCCCATGCGACAGCTGGGCACGGTGGAGCAGGTCTCCGACCTCGTCTCCTTCCTGGTCTCGGAGAAGTCGTCGTACATCACCGGGCAGGTCATCCAGGTGGACGGCGGAATCACCCTCTGAGAGGTCCGCGACATCGGCCGGAAACGAAAGGAAAGCATGATGCTGCGACAGTTCTGCGCGCCGCTCACCGCAGTGGACACGGTGAACACCGAGTCGGAGTCCGAGGTATCTGCCAGTAAGGCCATCAGGGCCGATGACCCTTACCTCGCCGGCCACTACCCGCACTTCACCATCTACCCCGGCATCTTCATCATGGAGTCCGTCGGGCAGGCCGTCCGCGCGCATGTCGCACGGCACCGCGGGGCGGCGTACGGAGCCGAACTCGTCGAGGTTTCCCGTGTCCGTTTCACCGCCCCGCTGGTACCGGGAAACACCCTGGAACTCAATGCGCGGATAACCCCGGGCGAACAGGGTTCGGACCACTTACTGGTCAAGGCGGAGGCGTGGCGTGAAGACGGTGCGCGGTGCGCGGCGATGACGTTGACGTTCCGGCTGGAGGACCGAAATGCTTGAGCTGCCCGACATCATGAGGATTCTGCCGCACCGGCCGCCGATTCTGCTGGTCGACCGTGTGCTGGAGTTCGAAGCCGGCGTGCGCATCGTCGCCACCAAGACCATCAGCGCCAGCGAGCCGTGCTACACCGGCCTCGCGGATCCGCTGCCCGCAGCCGACTACGCCTACCCCACCTCCCTGCTGATCGAGTCCTTCGGCCAGTCCGGTGCACTGCTGTGGCTGTGCACAGCGCAGGCCAAGGGGACCGCCGTCGAGGGAACCCTGATCTTCGCGCAGGCCCGGAACTGCACGTTCACCGGCCAGGTCTACCCCGGCGACGTGCTGCGGCACGAGGTACGCATGGACCACCTGGTCGGCAACAACGCCTTCATGACCGGGGAGACCTGGGTGGGCGACCGCCGGATCGCCACCATGGGATCGGTCCTCGCCGTGGCCCGCGACGAGAACGAACTGCCCCAGTCGCGGCGCCCGGCATGACCGCCGTCCTCACCGGCATCGGGCTGGTCTCCCCGGTCGGCGACGACCCGGCGGCGTACTGGGCGGGCCTGCTGTCGGCCGATTCCGAGCCCGTCCCGGTCACCGACCGGCCGGGGATGCCGACCGGCGCCAGCGCCTACCGCATTCCGGAGCCGGAGCCTGGGTCGGCCCCGGCGGACGGTTCGCGCTATCTGCGACTGGCCCGAACAGCGGCCGCCCAGGCACTCGTTGACGCGGGCATCCGTCCAGGGGCGATGGACGACGGGATGGTGGCAGGCCTGTTCCTGGGCACCGGGACCGGCGACAGCGAGCCGGCGGAGGCACTGCGCGACGGACGCCGTACCGACGAGGCCGGGGCCTGGTGGCCCTACCGGAGCGCGGCGGGGCTCGCCGACGAGTTCGGCTTCACCGGGCCCGTGCAGACCGTGTCCACCGCGTGCGCCGCGGGGGCCTACGCGGTGGCGCTCGCTGTGCACGCCGTCGCCGGCGGACGGGTGGACGTGGCCCTGGCCGGGGGCGTCGAGACCGTCTCCCGTCCGGCGCTGGCTTCGTTCATGCGGCTGGGAGCGGTCGACCCGGTGCACTGCCGTCCTTTCGACGCCGACCGCGCGGGGACCGTCTACGGCGAGGGCGCCGCGTTCGTGGTGGTCGAGACCAAGGAGCGGGCGGCGGCCAGGGGAGCGGCCCCGCTCGCCACCGTCGGTGCCGGCGGCTGGAGTTGTGACGGCAGTCATCTGACGGCCCCCGAGGCCGGCGGTGTTCAGGCCCTGCGCGCCGCTCATGACGCCCTCGACCGTGCCGGCTTCCGGCCCGAGGAGATCGAGGCCGTGGTCTGCCACGGAACGGGAACACCGCTCAACGACCGTACGGAGAGCCTGGTGGTGCGCGAACTTCTCGGCCCCCGGGCCGCGACCGTGCCCGTCACCGCCCCCAAGTCGGTCATCGGGCACAGCGGAGGCGCCGCCGGAGCGTTCTCCTGTGCCACGGCAGCGCTCATGGTCAGCCACCGGCAAGTACCTCCGGTGGCCAACCTCACCCGCGCGGACGCCGACTGCACGCTGGCCGCCGGCACCGAGGCACGGCCGATGCGGCCGGGCCCCGTGCTGCTGAACGCCTACGCCTTCGGCGGGAACAACATCTCCCTGATCATCGGACCGGTGTCGTCATGAGTGAGCCGTACGTCCTCGGGACAGAGCTGGTGATCACCGGACTCGGCCCGGTCGCCACCTTCGCGGTCGGCCGCGGTGAACTCGCCGAAGCACCCCGCATCGGTGCCCGTGCCGGCACCGGTCCCGATGCCGCCCTGGACGACGGACAGGGTTTATGGCCGCGGCCGTTGGAGGACTTCGACCCGGCTCGCTGGCTGGGCCGCAAGGGCTGGCGGTTCCTGCCCCCGGCGGCGCACTACGCACTGGTCGCCGCACGCCTCGCCGACGAGGACGCCGGAGTCCGGCCGGGACAGGAGCTCACCGGGGTCGTCATGGGAACCAACTTCGCGGCCGACGAGACGGTGGACCGGTTCGACCGTGCCACGCTGTCCGAAGGGGTGCGCGGCATCAGCCCCCTGGAGGCGCCGAACTTCTCGATCAACGTCGCCGCCAGCCAGGTCTCCATCGACCGCGGCTACCGGGCCTTCAACATCACCCTCATCGATCTGTTCACCGCAGGCAGCGCGGCACTGTGGACCGCGTGCCAGGCGATCGACGAGGGACGGGCGAGCGCCGCCCTGGCCGGGGCGACGGAGGGCCGCCCGCCACGAGCGGCGACCACGGACCTCGCGCCGGTCCTCGACGAAGGCGCCGCCTGTGTCGTACGGATCGAGCGGGCGAGCGACGCCCGGGAGCGTGCGGCCAGACCGTACGCCACCGTGGCGGCCGGAGCCCAGCTCTTCGTGCCCAAAACTCTCCTGAGCGAGCCGGACCGCTCCGACGCGCTGGTGCACCCGCTGCTGGACCGGCTCGCCTCCGCACTGCCGTCCGGCCCCCGCGCCATCGACATCTGCCGCCCGCCCGCCTCCGCCCGTGCCGAGGCGACCGCCGCCAGTGTCCTGCGCTGGGCCGCCGCCCAGGCCGCCTGTGCGGTCGTCGGCGGCGAGCACGGCGGCCGGGCCGCCGCGCAGAGCTCGGCCTCCGCACCGCTGCGCCTGGCCCGGCTGCTCACGGACACGGACGCCCCCGGCGCGCTGCTCCAGGCCACCGTCGGACCGCACGGCCATCTCGTGGTGCTGGCACTGCACACCACCCCATAGACCACCGGTCGCCATCTGACCGGTTGATTGAAAACCAATTGAAAATCCTATGGCGCACGGCAAAGCCTGCGCAGAGAACCGGAGTTGACATGACTTCCATCCAGCAGAACCACCTGGACGAGATCCGTGAGATCGCCGCCGAGGTGCTGGAGATCGAGCCCGAGGAGATCACCGAGACCAGCTCGTTCGCCGACGACCACGAGGCTGACTCGCTGCGCGCGATCGAGATACTCGCGCGCATCGAGAAGAAGTACAACGTGGAGATCCCGCAGTCCGACCTTCCCAAGATGGTCAACCTGCGTGCCGTCTACGACGTGGTGGCGCAGTACGCCGGCTGGACGGTCTGACATGCGCCGCCGAGTCGTTATCACCGGACTGGGACCGGTGTCGAGCATCGGGATCGGTGCCGAGAACTTCGCCGACGCCCTCCAGCAGGGCAGCAGCGGGATCTCACCGATCGCGAGCTTCGACGCCGGCGGATTCCCGCACCGCATGGCCGGTGAGGTGCCCGCCTTCGAGCCCAAGGACATCCTTCAGGTCCTTGACCCGGAGCAGTGGGGACGTACCAGCCTGTTCGCCGCGGCGGCCGCGAGGCTCGCCGCCCAGGACTCGGGGATCGACCCGGCGGAGCTCGCCCGTTCCAGGGCAGGGTCCAGCATCGGGACCACCAGCGGCGAGTCCCAGGTGATCGAACAGCTCACCGCGCAGTGGATCGACGGTGGTCTGAAGGATCTGGATCCCGCCCTGGTACGCCAGACGCCCGCCTCCCGGTTGGCGACAGCCGTCAACCGGGAGCTGGGCCTCACCGGGGATGCCATCACGCTCTCCACCGCGTGTTCCGCGAGCAACTACGCCCTCGGATACGCCTACGCGGCCATCGCCACGCACGAGGCCGACTACATGCTCGCCGGCGGAGCGGACTCCGTCTGCCGCTGGGCACACGCCGGGTTCTACCGGCTCGGCGCCCTGACCGAGCACATCTGTACGCCCTTCGACCGCGACCGTTCCGGCATCCTCACCGGCGAAGGCGGCGCGGCGCTGTTCCTGGAGAGCCTGGAGAGCGCCGAACGCCGTGGGGCCCGTATCTACGCGGAGGTCCTCGGCTACGGGCTCAACTGCGACGCCAACCACATGGTCGCGCCCGACGCCGTCAGCATCGCCGAGTGCATGCGGCGCGCCCACCGCAAGGCGGGGATCGACGCCTCCCAGGTCGACTACATCTGCGCCCACGGGACCGGGACCCCGGCCAACGACGCCATGGAGACCCGGGCCGTGATGGACGTCTTCGGCGAGACGCCACCGCCCATCAGCTCCATCAAGTCGATGCTCGGACACACCATGGGCGCCGCCAGCGGGTTCGGGGCGATCGCCTCGGCCCTGGGCATCGCCCGCCAGTTCATCCCGCCGACCATCAACTTCACCACGCCCGACCCGCAGATGCCGGGCATCGATCCGGTCCCCAACGTCGCCCGTCCCGCACGGCTCCGTGTCGTACAGAACAACGGCTTCGCCTTCGGGGGAAACAACGCCATCACGATCCTCGGGGAGGTCGCATGACCACCGATCAGACATCCGTCTCCGAATCTCCGCCCACCCCGCTCTACATCACCGGCTGGGGAGTCGTGTCCCCGCTGGGCGACGGAGCGCGGGAGTTCAGCGAGGCGGTCGTCCAGGGCCGCAGCGGACTCGTCGACGTATCGGGAATGTTCGACGAGGAACTTCCCGGCGACAAGGCGTACGCGCTGCCGGAGTTCCAGGTCCGGAACTACCTGGGCCGCAAGGGCACCAGCTTCTTCGACCGCAGCACCTCGCTGGCGCTCATCGCCAGTGACCACGCCCTGAAGGACACCGGGCTGGTCGTCACCGACGACAACCGCGACCAGGTCGGGCTCGTCCTGGGCACGACCACCGGAAGCATCAAATCGACCAGCGACTACAGCCGCGAGACCCTCACCCAGAAGCGCCCCTACCTGGTCAACCCGGTCCTCTTCCCCAACACGGTGATGAACTGCGCCGCCGGACAGGCAGCCATCTGGCACCGGCTCAAGGGCGTGAACGCCACGATCGCAGGCGGCCAGCTCGCCGGGCTCACCGCACTGCGCTACGCCAGCCGCACCCTGCGCTGGGGCGACGCCGAGGCACTGCTCGTCGGCGCCGTCGAGGAGTTCAGCCCGCACACCGCCTGGGCCACCCATCTGGCGCTCGACTCCGCCACGGCGGGGGAGGGAGCTGTGGTCTTCGTCGTCGAGAGCGGTGAGACGACGGCAGGCACCCGGCGCAGGCCCGACGCCGAGATCCTGGCGGTCGAACTGGCCACGGTCGACCCCGAACAGGGCGCCGAGGCCGTGACCGCCGGGTACACGCAGTGCATCGCCCGCGCCCTGCGCACCGCGGGGGTCACCGCCGACGAACTGTGGGCGGTCGCCCCCGGCTCGGCCGGCCCCGGCGAGGCCGAGGAAGCCGCGCTCGACGGCGTCCTCGGCACGGCACGGCCGACGAGGCTCCGCATCAAGGAACTGGCCGGCGAGTGCCACGCCGCGGCCGGTGTGCTCCAGATCGCCGCGGTGCTCGCCCACCACCGCGGTGACCAGGCGCTGGACGGGCGCCCGGCCCTGATCACCTCCGCCACCAGCGAAGGAGCATTCGGCGCCGCCGTCATCAGGGGGTGGCACCGTGACGAAACTGATAACGGGAGTTGAGATCCGCAGTTGCTTCGGCGAGTCCGAGGCGACGTTCGAGGCCCTCGCCGAAGGACGCTCCGGTGTCGGGGAACTGCGGTTCCCCGACACCGGGCGGCTGGGCGTGAACCGCGGGTATCACGTCGACGACACCACCCCCGAGGCATTGCTGCGGGCGAGTGAATGGCTCAGCGACTGCGTCGCGTCCGCGGTGGCACAGTCCGGCATCGACGTGATGCGCGCCCGGGTGGCCGTCGTCGTCGGCACCGGGCTTCGCGAACTGAGGGCGGTGGAACGCCTCGACGAACCCGAAATCGCCCTGCGTACCGCCCAGTTGCACTTCACCGAGGCCGTCCGGCAGGTCCTGCCGGACGCCACGGAGGTCATCACGGTCTGCAACGCCTGCTCGGCCTCCGGGCACGCCCTGGCGCTCGCCTGCGACATGCTGGACCTGGACGAGGCGGATGCCGTGGTCGCCGCGGGCTGCGACGCGATGAGCGAGAGCATGCTCGCGATGATCGGGCGGGTCTCCGACGAACCGACCGACCAGCTGCGCCCCTTCGACGCCGACCGGATGGGAGTCCTGCTCGGCGAAGGCGCCGCGGCCGTGGTCCTGGAGCGCGGCGACAGGCCCCGGACCGGCCGCGGTCCGGTGCTGGGCAAGGTCCTTGGAGTGGGCCTGTCCTGCGACGCCTACCACGAGACGGCGCCGCAGCCGGAGGGCATCGCACGCGCCATGCGCGACGCCCACGAGCGCGCCGACGTCACCCCCGGCGACATCGATCTGGTGGTCGCCCACGGAACAGGCACCGCGCTCAACGACCCGACCGAGGCAGGGGTGTTGAGCGAAGTGTTCGCCACGGCTGCCCCGGGGCCGATGGTGACCGGCATCAAGGGATCGACCGGTCACACCTCGGGCTCCGCCGCCCTGATGAGCCTGGCGGTCGCCCTGGAGGCCCTGGCCGGCCGGCCGGTGCCCGCCATCACCGGGCTGCGCCGGCCACTGGCCGAAGCACAGCGGCTGCGGCTGGTCACCGGTGCCCCGGCTGCCGTTCCCGTACGCGTCGCCCAGGTGAACGCGTTCGGATTCGGCGGCGTCAACGCGGTCTGCATCCTCGGGAGCGCATCGTGACCCCCTCGCACCAGTCCGGCCGCCGCGTCGCGGTACGGGCCGCCACCGTCCACGTGCCCGATGTCGCCGCGGACGCCTTCCTCGGCGCCGCCGGCACCGAACCCGCCCTGCCGCCCGAGGAAGCCCACCAACTACTGGGCCGCAAAGGGCTGCTGTACAAGGAGCCCGCCACCCGGCTGGCCCTGTGCGCCGTACACCGGGCACTCGGGCTGCCGCCCGGCCGCCCCACGGCGCCGGTCGAAGCAGGGCCGCAGACCGCGGTCGTCGTCAGCTCGAACTACGGCAACGTGCACACGGTCAGTGAGGTTGTCGCCACCGTACGGGCCGGATCACGCAAGGACGTCAGCCCGCTTCAGGCACCCAACGCGTCGAGCAACGTGATCGCCAGCACGATAGCGATCCGCTACGGCCTGTCGGGCCCCAACCTGATGCTCTGCTCCGGCGCGGTCTCGGGACTCCAGGCCCTTCGGCTCGGCGCGCTGCTGATCCGTTCGGGCAGGGCCGAGCGGGCCGTGGTCGTGGGTGTGGAACCGGTCGACGACACGGTGCGCCGACTCGCGCTGCTGCGGCACACCTCGAACGGACAGCACCCGCAACCCCGCGCCGCGGCGTCCTGTGTCGTCCTCGAAGCGGCAGACCCCGCGCAGACCGGACAGGTCCTTCTCGGGCCGGTGTCGCACCACGGCGAGCTGTCGGCCGCGGTCAAGGACGAAGGCACCGCGCCGCAGCTGCGCCTGATCAGCCCCGGGCCGGCGGCCGGCACCCCCACCACCGTGCCGGAGGCGCTCGACCTGTCGGCGGCCGTCGGCGAGACCTACGGGGCGCTCGGCGTTCTCCAGGCCGCCGTCGCCACGGCCTGGCTGGGCGCCTACCAAGGACCCGGCGCGGCGCGCGCGGCGCTGGTGTCGGGGGACACCGAGGACGGCTGGGCACGGGCGGAACTGCTGCGCCCCACCGGCTCCGTGGCCACCGGGACCATGTGACATGGGCGGCCAGCAACCGAAGTGGGACCGGGCGGGGCAGGTTCCCTCGACCGTCGACACCGTCACCGCGTGGCGGGCACCGATGCGGCGCCCGGTCGTGGTCGCCGTGCACGGGATGGAGGACTCCTGGCAGAGCTGGGAGAAGCTGACCGGCCTCCTCGGCGCCGAGCATCAGGTCTACGCCCTCGATCTGCCCTGGCGCGCGGGCAACGACTACCGGTGGCGGCAGTACGGAAGCCCCGCCCACTGGCTCCACCAGGGGCTCCAGGCGATACCGGAACCGGTCGACGTACTGCTCGGTCATTCCTTCGGTGCCAACGCTGTGCTCCAGTACCTCGCCCAGTGCGGCCCCGCCGGGCCCGCGGCCCGCACCGCCGTACTGGCCGCTCCGTTCTACCGGCCCTCGACACTGGTGTGCGACTGGAGCCTGTACCACCAGTCCTTCGCCGGATTCCGCAGCGTGATGACCGAAGGCATGCGGACACGACTGGGGACGCGGGCCGCCTCCCTGGAACCCGAACTGCTCGCCTCCATGGCGGACAAGCTGATCGAGCGCATCGGCCCCATGGGCTTCCTCGCCCTGTACGACCAGTTCGTCGCCACCACCGAACTGAACCTCTCCCAAGTGCCCATCCCGGCCCTGGTACTGGCCGGCGAGCACGACCAGGGCCTGGCCGGCGACCGGGCCGAGGCACTGGCCGAGGCGATGCCCATGGCCGACGTCCAGCTCCGCCCGGACTTCGGCCACTTCTTCCATGTCGACCACGCCCACGACGCGTACGAGCGGATCACGGCGTTCCTGCGCGTGCATCTCGCGGGCGCGGGCGCCGACGCCCGCCCGCGCGACACCACGACACGTGAACTGCGCCACGAGCAGACGGAGCCCACCCACCAGCTCGCCGACACCGCAGAGCCCCTGACAACCACCCCCTACCAGAACGGACACACCGCATGAGCATCACGCTTGACGGCACCCCCGCCACCTACCAGGGGCGCCCGCGCTACGAGGGCGCCAACATCCGGACCTGGATCGGCTTCAAGCACTTCGAATACCTTGTGGAGGAAGCCGTCCTCCAGTGGTTCCGCGACCGCGGCATCGGGCCCTCCGCGCTCTACCACGCACACGGCGTCGGTCTCGAGTTCGTGGACTCCTCCATCCGGCTGCCGGCCACCCTCACCATCGACGACGAGGTGCGTGCCACCGCCGTCCCCGGCGCTCCGGCCCCGGGGCGGGGCCTGCCGTTCACCGTCAAGCTCACCGTCGAGCGGGACGGGAAGACCGTGCCCATCCTCAGCGGCAAGGTCCGCGTCGCGCTCGTACGCGAGAAGGACGCGCCGCAGAGCGAACCCCTGCCGGCCGAGCTGGAGGCGCTCACCGTCGCCGAGGTCGCCGAACTGTCCCCGGCCACGGCCGGGCTGGTACTGCCCGAGGCGATCGATGTGCCGACGGGAAGCGACGTCCAAGCCGCCCTGGTGCCCGAGGGCTCCAACGGCTACCTGTGGTCGTGGCGGATTCCGTACTTCTACTGCCACTTCTCCGACCGGCTTCAGCACTCCGGCTACATCCGCGCCATGGAGGAGGTCGTCGACCGGTTCCTCGACAGCCGGGGACTCGCGGTCGGCCGCATGCTCGACGAGCGGGGCTGGATCCCGGTCGTCTCCCGCGCCCGGGTGCAACTGCTCGCCGACGCCCACATGGAGGAGACGCTGCACACCGTCTTCACCGTCGAGGAGATCGTCAAGGACGTCATGTACACCGCCCGCATGGACTGCTACGTCCTGCGTGACGGGCGGCTGATCCCGACCGCCACGGGCACCATCCTGCACGGGTACGCCGTCAGCCGCGGCGAGAAGGCCGGCGCGCTCGCCGAGTTCGACGCCGCCACCAGGACCGCACTGCTGGGGGACGCCGCGTGAGCCGCAAACCCGCCCAGCCCAAGCTGTACTTCAACCTGCGCAGCCCCTTCAGCTGGATGGCGCTGCGCCAGTTGGAGGAGCGGTTCCCGCAGGCACCCGAACTCATCGAGTACATCCCGTACTGGGACCCGGACGAGCAGACCCGGCAGGCCCTCAAGGAACGCGGCGCCGAGTTCCACTACACGCAGATGAGCAAGGCCAAGCACCTGTACATCCTCCAGGACACCAAGCGGCTGTCCCAGCGCTTCGGCTACCGCATGGCCTGGCCCATCGACGTCGACCCGTGGTGGGAGGTCCCGCACCTCGGCTGGCTCGCCGCGCGGCGCCTGGGGCGGGAGCGCGAGCTGTACAAGGCGCTCACCGCGGCCCGCTGGGAGCGTGGCGAGAACATCTGCGACCCCGAGGTACTGCGCCGGGCCGCCGAGGAGGCGGGCGTCGACCCGAAGCCCGTCCTGGCGGCCGTCGACGACCCCGAGATCCGTGCGGAGGGTATCGGCGCGCTGGAACGGGCCTACCACGAAGACATCTTCGGGATCCCGTACTTCAAACTGGGACGCCACCGCTTCTGGGGCCTGGACCGGCTCGACGACTTCCTGACCGGCCTGCGGGAGCTGCCCGGCCCGAACCGGCCGGACACCTCCGCGGACCCGGCAGCCGGGATACCCGGCCAACTGGCCGACCTGGTGGGTGCCCTCGACCACGACTCCGCGGGCGGCTGCGGTTGATCCCAGCCGCACCGCATGCCGTGCCGCCGCAGCCACCACCGGCGGCACGGCAGTTCTTCGCAGATACCAGCCAGCCGTCCCGGACTCCGACGTGGGCCTGGGCCAAGGGAGTTCTCACACCATGCCATCGACCCACGCGTCCCACGCCTCCGGTCGCACCGGGAAACCGGGACTGATCATGCTGGCGGCCCTGCTGGGCCTGTTCATCGCTCTGCTCGACGTCACCGTCGTCACCGTGGCCCTCCCCACGATCAGCACCGACCTGCACGCCTCGTTCAGCGATCTCGAGTGGGTCGCCAACGCCTACATGCTGGCGCTGGCCGTCTTCATCGTCACGGCCGGACGGCTCGGCGACCTCTACGGCCAGCGCAAGGTCTACACGGCAGGCGTGTCGGTCTTCCTCATCGGATCCCTGGCGTGCGGCAGCGCGGGCGAGTTCTCGCTCTTCGGCTGGTCCCACATCGTGGTGCTGCACGCGGCGCGCGTCGTCCAGGGCATCGGCGGCGCCGCGATCCTGCCGCTGAGCCTCGCCATCATCTACTCCTCCTTCGAAGGCAAGAAGCGCGCGCTCGGCCTCATGCTGTGGGGCGCCATCGGCGGCCTCGCCACCGCGCTCGGCCCTCTGATCGGCGGCTTCCTCGTCGAGAAGGCCGGCTGGGAGTGGATCTTCCTGGTGAACCTGCCGATCGGCGCGCTGGTCCTCGCCGCGGCGATGGCCGCAATGCCGGCGCACGACCGGTCGGCGCGAGGGCCGCGCACCTCGCTGGACCTGCCCGGCCTGGTCACGGTCAGCGCGGCGCTGCTGTGCCTCAACCTCGCCCTGATCAACGGCAGCGAGTGGGGGTGGACCTCGGGCAAGGACCTCGGCCTGTTCGCCGCGGCCGCGGCCCTGATCGGTGTGTTCCTCGCCGTGGAGGCCCGCTCGTCGGCGCCCATCATGAATCTGAGCTGGTTCGGGCGGCCGTCCTTCGGCGGCAGCGTCCTGACCGGATTCCTCCTCGGGGCGGGCATGTTCGCCGCCCTCTTCTACCTCTCCATCTATCTCCAGAACGGCCTCGGTCTCAGCGCCATGCAGACCGGCGTCCGCCTGCTGCCGCTCACCCTGATGCTGATCGTGGGCGCCCCGCTGGGCGGCCGCCTCGTGGCGCGACTCGGAGTGCGCACCACCCTGGCGGCAGCCTTCGCCGCCATGGCCGTGGGCCTGGCACTGTTCACCCTGATCGACCCGAACGGCGACAGCGGCTCGTGGGTACGACTGCTGCCCGGCATGCTCCTCACCGGTCTGACCCTCGGCATCGTCATGCCGATCTCCTCGGAACTGACCGTCGTCGCCGCCCCGCAGGACCAGGTCGGCGTCGCCGCGAGCGCCGGCACGATGTTCCGCCAGGTCGGCAACGCCGTGGGAATCGCCCTCATGGGCGCGCTGATGACCGCTCAGGCCACCTCCGCCCACAAGGAGGCCGCGCACCTGGCGCGGAAGGGCACCTTCACGCCCCAGGCCGCGGACACACTCCGACGGACGGCTGTCGCCCACGGCATGCAGCACGGCGCCTGGTACGCCGCCGCCGTCACGCTCGCCGGGGCCGTGTTCGTGCTCGTCTTCGTACGCAATCTCCAGCCCGCGACCGTGCCTTCGCCCGCCCCCCACGACGTCACGGGCGCGCCGGCGGCGGACTCCGGCCGGGCGAATCGGCCGGTCGGCTGAGAAGGGGTGCTCCCGTCATGAACAAGACCGCATTCGTCTTCCCCGGCCAGGGATCCCAGCACGTGGGAATGGGATCGCAGCTTCTGGCGCCGCGCCCCGACCTCGTCGACAGCCGCTACCGGCCGGCCGACGACCTCCTCGGCATCCCGCTGTCCGCCCTCTGCTGGCAGGGCCCGGCCGAGGCCCTGCGCGACACGGCGATCACCCAGCCCGCGGTCTTTCTGACCAGCGTGGCGACCTGGGACGTACTGCAGGCGCGGGGCATCGCCCCCGACCTCGTCGCAGGGCACAGCCTGGGCGAGTACGCCGCCCTGGTCTGCGCCGGCGTGCTCGACTGGACCGACGCACTGCGTCTGGTACGCCGCCGGGGCGAACTCATGGCGGCGGTCAACGAGTCCGTCCCCGGAAGCATGGCCGCGGTGATCGGTCTTCGGATCGCCGACGTGGAGAGGATCTGCGCGCAGGTCCGGGCCGAGACCGGCCGGACCGTCGAGGTCGCCAACGACAACGAGCCCGGCCAGGCGGTCGTCTCCGGAGAGGCCGACGCGGTCGAACGGGTACGGACCGCAGCACAGGCGAGCGGAGCGCTCAAGGTGCTCTCCCTCGACGTCGGAGCGCCCTTCCACTGCGGCCTCATGGCCGGTATCGAGGCGGAGTTCGCCGCGGAACTCGACCGGGTCACCTTCAGCGAACCGCGGCTGCCCGTCATCTCCAGCGTGACCGCGGACCTCGTGGCGAGCGCGGCGGAGGCGAAATCCTGCCTGGCCCGCCAGCTCACCGGAAGGGTCCGCTGGACCGAGACCGTCCAGCGGATGCGGCAGCGGGGCATGGGCCGGCTCGTCGAGGTCGGCCCCGGCAGGGTACTGGGCGGGCTCAGCCGGCGGATCGCACCCGACGTGCAGGTCCGGTCGACCCATGACGAGCGCCGACTGGCAGCCACGATCGCGGACTTCGTCACGGCCCCGGCCACGGCAGGCTCCGCGCTCCGAGCGGAGGTGTGAACCATGGACGTCATCCGGGAGACCACGTCGGCACACGACCGGACCGCCGAACTCGTCGCGCTCCGCGTGTCGGTGGAGGCCGGCGACGCGGCGGGAACCGAGCGGCAGCGCGCCAAGGGCAAGCTGACCGCCCGCGAGCGCATCCAACTCCTTCTGGACAAGGGTTCGTTCACCGAGGTCGAGCAGCTGCGCCGGCACCGGGCGACCGGCTTCGGCCTGGAGGCCAAGCGGCCGCACTCCGACGGTGTCATCACCGGCTGGGGCCTGGTCGAGGGCCGCACGGTCTTCGTGTACGCCCATGACTTCCGCATCTTCGGCGGCGCGCTGGGCGAGGCCCACGCCACGAAGATCCACAAGATCATGGACATGGCCGTCGCGGCCGGCGCGCCCCTGGTGTCCCTGAACGACGGCGCGGGCGCCCGGATCCAGGAGGGCGTCTCCGCGCTGGCCGGCTACGGCGGCATCTTCCAGCGCAACACCAGGGCCTCCGGCGTCATCCCGCAGATCTCGGTGATGCTCGGCCCGTGCGCGGGCGGCGCCGCCTACAGCCCCGCGCTCACGGACTTCGTCTTCATGGTCCGCGAGACCTCGCAGATGTTCATCACCGGCCCGGACGTGGTCAAGGCGGTGACGGGCGAGGAGATCACCCAGAACGGCCTGGGCGGCGCCGACGTCCACGCGGAGACCTCCGGGGTGTGCCACTTCGCCTACGACGACGAGGAGACCTGCCTGGAGGAGGTGCGCTACCTCCTGTCGCTGTTGCCGGGCAACAATCGCGAGGCCCCGCCCGCCGAAGCCACCGACGACCCCGCCGACCGGCGCTGCGAGGCGCTGCTGGACCTGGTCCCGGCCGACGGCAACCGGCCGTACGACATGCGGGGGGTGATCGAGGAGATCGTCGACGACGGCCAGTTCATCGAGGTCCACGAGCGCTGGGCGACCAACGTGATCTGCGCGCTGTCGCGCCTGGACGGCCAGGTGGTCGGCATCGTGGCGAACCAGCCGATGTCCATGGCCGGAGTGCTGGACATTCACGCCTCGGAAAAGGCCGCGCGTTTCGTGCAGCTGTGCGACGCCTTCAACATCCCGCTGATCACCCTGCTCGACGTACCCGGCTTCCTGCCCGGCGTGGACCAGGAACACGGCGGAATCATCCGGCACGGCGCGAAGCTCCTGTACGCGTACTGCAACGCCACCGTGCCGAGGATCCAGTTGATCCTGCGCAAGGCCTACGGCGGCGCGTACATCGTCATGGACTCCCGCTCGGTGGGGGCCGACCTGTCCTTCGCCTGGCCCACCAACGAGATCGCGGTGATGGGCGCGGAGGGCGCGGCCAACGTGATCTTCCGCAAGCGGATCGCCGAGGCCGACGACCCGGACGCGATGCGCGCGAGCATGGTCAAGGAGTACAAGGCCGAGCTGATGCACCCCTACTACGCGGCCGAACGCGGCCTGGTCGACGACGTCATCGACCCCGCCGAGACCCGCGGCATCCTCGGCCGCGCGCTGCACATGCTCCGGACCAAACACGCCGAACTCCCGGCCCGCAAGCACGGAAACCCGCCGCAGTGACGGCCGGAAAGGACACGATGACCATGGCAGCCGCTCCCGTGAACGGCGATGACGATCCACTCGTCCGCATCGTCAAGGGCGAACCCGCCGACGAGGAACTGGCCGCGCTCACTGCGGTACTGCTCGCCCGCGCCGAAGCGGTCCAGGACATGTCCCTCACCGATGGCGCGGCGGGGTCCCCGGCCCGGTGGCGCCCCGTCAGCTACCGGTCGCCCCTCAGCTGGCACCTGGGAGCGCCCGCCCTGGCCAAATGAGCCGGGCCTGTGCGAACGCCGGTCGTCACCAGGCGAGTTCGGTGCGGGGGAGTACCTGCCGCCAGCAGGCGAGGCCGAGTCTTTAGCCTGGAAGATCCGTTACTAGTATGAGTCGTCCCCTTCTCTGGAGTCATCGTGCGCAAGGTGCTCATCGCCAACCGTGGCGAAATCGCTGTCCGCGTGGCCCGGGCGTGCCGGGATGCCGGGATCGCGAGCGTTGCCGTGT
>NZ_JBHWVI010000155.1:0-20693 GCF_042737005.1 Streptomyces sp. NPDC060027 | reverse complement strand
GGTTTCACGTGAAACAGGCCGCCTCCGCTGTGCGGAGGAGCAACACGGAGAAGACCGCCCCAGAGCGCCGCTGCGGTGTGTCGCGGGCGGCAGGAAGAGCGGGGCAGGAAAGGCGGGGAGGGAAGGGCCGGGCGCTGGGTGGTCAGCGGCCTGCGTCAGAGCGGGAGCTTGAAGCCGACGTGCGAGGCCTCGAAGCCCAGCCGCTCGTAGAAGCGATGTGCGTCGGTACGGGAGGCGTCGGAGGTCAGCTGGACCAAGTGACAGCCCTGGCGGCGGGATTCCTCGATCGCCCAATCGATGAGTTCCGTCCCGAGACCGCTGCCACGTTCGTCGGCGTGGATGCGTACGGCTTCGATGATAGAGCGCGTCGCCCCCTTGCGGGACAGTCCGGGAATCACGGTGAGCTGCAGGGTGCCGACAACGCGGTTCTCGCGCACGGCGACGACCAGGTGCTGGTTCGGGTCCCCGCTCAGACGCTCCAGAGCGCCCAAATACGGGGTCAGATCGTCGGGCGATTCCCGTTGGGCGCCCAGCGGGTCGTCGGCGAGCATCGCGACAATGGCGGGCACGTCGTCGGCGACCGCCGCTCGTATCTCAAGATCTGCCATGAGCGCACCCTACGAGGGCACGCCCACCGAGGGCACGGGCTGTACGGGCACGCTGGCGGACTCCACGACCCGGACCAGGGGGGCCAGCTCAGGGTTCCCGGCCGCCTCGTCGAGTGCCTCGCGCAGGGCGGCGTCATTGGTGGGCCGCGCCTCGGCGAGGAGGTCCAGGCCGGCCTCGCTCACGTTCGTGTAGATGCCGCGGCGGTCGGTCGGGCAGAGATAGCGGGCGAGCAGGCCTCGGTCCTCAAGGCGGGTGACCAGCCGTGTGGTGGCGCTCTGGCTGAGGACGACCGCGTCCGCGACCTGCTTCATCTGGAGATGGCCGCCGTCGCCGTCGTGCTGCCGGCTGAGCACGTCGAGCAGGGAGTACTCGCGCACGCTGAGCCCGTGCTTGGCCTGTAGGGCCCGCTCGATGTGGGCCTCGATCCTCCCGTGCAGCAGGGAGAGTGCGCACCATCCCTGAGCGAGGGCGGTGAGCGCGGGGTCCGTGGCTGTCATGGCGTTCCTCCGTCCCGGAGCGGCTGAAACCCAGGATAGAGCACAGGCGCAATAGCCCGCTGTTGCATATAACCCGCGTCTGCAATTATTGTGAACGCAGGCAAAGCGCTCGTGCAATCTTCTGGAAGGTGTACTCCACCATGCCTCTCGCGCTTCTGGCCCTCGCGATCGGGGCCTTCGGAATCGGAACGACAGAGTTCGTGATCATGGGCGTTCTGCCCGAGGTCGCCGGAGACTTCGGTGTCTCCATCCCCACCGCCGGACTACTGGTGACCGGCTACGCCCTCGGTGTGGTGATCGGCGCGCCGATCATGACCGCGCTCGGCACGAAGGTCTCCCGCAAGCGGATGCTCATGGTGCTGATGGGTCTGTTCGTCCTCGGCAATCTGATCTCCGCCGTGGCCCCGGCCTTCTGGCTGATGTTCGTGGGCAGGGTGGTCGCGTCCCTCGCCCATGGTGCCTTCTTCGGCATCGGGTCGGTGGCCGCCGCCGAACTGGTCGCGCCCGAGAAGAAGGCCGGCGCCATCGCGATGATGTTCAGCGGGCTCACGATCGCCAATGTCGTCGGCGTCCCGCTGGGCACGCTGATCGGACAGTCCGCAGGCTGGCGCGTCACCTTCGCGGGGGTCGCCGCGCTCGGCGTCATCGGGCTGCTGGGCATCGCCAAGCTGGTGCCGGAGATGCCGAAGCCGGAGGGCGTGCACCTGCGCCACGAGCTCGCCGCCTTCAAGAACGTCCAGGTCCTGCTAGCGATGGCGATGACGGTGCTCGGTTTCGGCGGTGTCTTCGCGGCCATCACCTACATCGCGCCGATGATGACGCACGTCGCGGGCTTCGCCGACGGCTCGGTCACCTGGCTGCTGGTCCTCTTCGGCCTCGGCATGGTCGGCGGAAACCTGGTCGGCGGCAAGTTCGCCGACCGCGCGCTGATGCCGATGCTGTACGTGTCCCTGGGCGGCCTCGCCGTCGTGCTCGCCCTCTTCACCGTCACCGCGCACAACAAGATCCTGGCGGCCGTCACGATCGCCCTGATCGGCGCTCTGGGCTTCGCGACCGTGCCTCCTCTGCAGAAGCGCGTTCTCGACCAGGCGCACGGCGCACCCACCCTGGCCTCGGCCGTGAACATCGGCGCCTTCAACCTCGGCAATGCCCTCTCGGCCTGGCTCGGCGGCATCGTGATCGCGGCGGGCCTCGGCTACACCGCCCCCAACTGGGTCGGCGCGGTTCTTGCCGCGAGCGCGCTCGTTCTGGCCGCTCTCTCGGCCGCTCTGGAGCGCCGCACGGTCCTTCCCGGCTCCGTGGTCGCCAGTGGCGCCCCGGCCGAGCGGCGGACCGCCGTCCACCACTGACCGGAATCGGGCCCGGTGCGGGGCCAGGGCCGTCCCCGCATCGTGTCGACCCGGCACGTCCCCCACTCGAAACAGCACACCCCCACAAGGAGAAACCCCTGATGAGCACCACCACCGCCGTTGCCCCCCTGACCATCGAGGACGCCGAGGTCCTCGTCACCGCGGCCCGTCGCGCCGCGGAAGCCGCCGGCGTTCGGATCAGCGCCACCGTCCTCGACGCGGGCGGCCACCTTCTCGCTTTCCGGCGCGACGACCAGGCTGTGCTGATCTCGGGCGAGACCAGCACGCGCAAGGCCTACACGGCACTTCAGCTGAACGCGGCAACCGCCGATCTCGTGGACGCGGTGCAGCCCGGTGGTCTCTTCCACACCCTGCCCACCGCTCTCGACCGTCCCCTGCTGTTCATCGCGGGCGGCGTGCCGGTCCACCGTGACGGCCGTCTGATCGGCGCGATCGGGATCGGTGGCGGCATGCCCGACCAGGACCACGGCTTCGCCGTCACCGCCGTCGCATCGCTCGTCTGACGCTCGGCAGCCCCCGGCACTCGCCAGGCGTACGACAGCCCAGAAGTGCCGGTCTCCCACCGTGTTCCCGGGGGACCGGCACTTGGTCTGTCGCGGGCCGGAGGTCTAGCCGGCGGCGACGGTCAGCGGCGCGAAGCGGCGAGTCCAGTCGCCGGGCAGTTCCGGGATCCCGTACGTCATGACCGAGTTGAAGGCGACGGAGGCAAGCCCGCGCTCCTTCAGCCAGGCCAGCAGCTCTTCGTGCCGAACATCGATGTCGGTGCGCAGCGGTCGGTCGGTGTGGGCGGCGAGAGAGGAGACGAGGGCCTTCGCCGTCTCGGTGTCCCGGGCGATCAGCGGGCCGACGACATGGTCGGTCATGTTGGGCCAGGCGGCCGCGTAGCCGATGATCCGGCCGTTCTCCTCGGCCACGCGGAGCTGGTCGGAGAAGGCGGGCAACCGCGCGATCATGTGGGTGCGATCGGTGCCGAAGACCTCTTCGTCCAGCCGGAGGACGGTGCCGAGGTCCACCGCCGTGGCAGGGCGGGTGAAGACCTCGGGCTCAGGGCCGCCAGGAGTGAACACCCCGCGGAACATCTCGGCCCGGCCGGTGACCTTGAATCCCAACTCCTCGTAGAGCGGGCGCCCGTACACGGTCGCGTGCAGGGTCAGCGGGGTGCTGCCCATCTCTTCGACGACGTGCCGCATCAGATGACGGCCGACACCCCGGCGGGCATGCCTCTCGGCGACGAGAACCATGCCGATCGCACCCAACTCGGGGCAGTCGCGAGGGCCGTATTCGGTCACCACACACGCGGTGACGAGACCGCCGGCGGGGTCGTCGATGCCGTATCCGGTCCCTGCGGTGAGCAGCAGACCCCACTTGTGTTCCTCACGGGGCCAGCCCCGGTCTTCGGACAGGTCGGCGCAGGCGGCGAGGTCGCGAGGCGTCAGACGACGAACGGGCAGAGCGGTGAGGGAAGGTGTCGACACGCACGTCAGGCTGTCTGACATGAGCCGCTGTCGTCCACCGCTTTCCAGGCAGCCCTGCCCTCTTTCGGCCATGCCTCGCGCCGCCCGAAAGTGAACGGACAGCAACGGACAGCTGTTTCACGTGAAACCCCCGACCCCTGACCATCGATTGCCCCAGTAGCCTCGGCGGACATGGCGAGACTTCATCTCTTCGACCTCGACGGGACGTTGCTCCACGGCAGCACCGCACCGTTGGAGATCTCCCGGCAGCTCGGGCTGGAAGCCGAGAACATGGCGCTGGAGAAGGCCATTTCCGCGGGGCTCATAGGTCCTCCCGAGTACGCGACACGGGTGCATGCCCTGTGGACTGAACTCACCGAGGCGCATGTGACGGCGGCTTTCGACGGAGCGCCGTGGATGTCCGGCATCGAAGACGTCTGGAGGGAGATCCGGGAGAACGGCGACTACTGCGCCGTCGTCTCATTGTCGCCCTCGTTCTTCGTGGAGCGGCTGATGTCGTGGGGAGCCCACGCGGCCCATGGTTCGCGCTTTCCCGCCGTGCCGTTCGCGGAGCCGGTGGATCCGGCGGGCGTACTCAGTGCCGCGGCAAAGGTGCAGATCGCGGACCGGCTCTGTGAAGAGTTCGGGGTGAGCAAGAGCGACTGTGTCGCCTATGGCGACTCCCTCTCGGACAAGGACCTTTTCCGCGCTGTGCCGGTGTCTGTCGCGGTCAATGCGGACCGGTATCTGTGCGGCCTGGCCACCTACTCCTACGTGGGACGGGACCTGCGGGATGCCTATCAATTGGTGTGCGGGGCACGGTAATTCACGCTATCGGTAGACCGGTGCCGGCCTCATTCGCCGTGAGGGAAGAGGGTACTTGTGCCGAGAGCCACTGCCGGTATGGTCGACTCCGGTTCGCGTCCGCCGAGGTGTGCGCACGTCCCGCCGACGCGGGCGACCGGCAACGCAGGCCAAAGCAGCCTAACGGGACGGAGAGATCGAAGACCCGCATTTTCCGTTATGAGGCCGGGCGTTGACCCGGGGTGGGATGCTCGACGAGAGCGCTGCGGCCAATGTCACATTCTCGCCTTGCTTGTCCGTACGGGGCGGGAATCCGGCCCAATGTGGCCGCACTGGGCCGACGGGACTGAACCGGGAAAGAGAGCAAGCCGTCTGCGGGGGAAAGCAGGCATCTTCCGATCGCGGAGGTGCGCAGACCGACCGAAAGATGTTCGAGGCGAGGCAGACCATGGACGCTCCGACCACCACGTCGGCCGACAACGGCACTTCAGGCGGAAACGGCGGGGGCGGCTGGTTCACGCCGCACAAGGAGCCGCCGACTCCCAGCGGTGACCAGGGATCATCGGACGGCCGTCGGCTGGCCGCGTTGCGCCCGGTGGGCCGGTCCGCGGCAACGCAGGGGGAACCCGGGCAAACCGCCCCTGAGCAAGCGGCTCCCGTGCAGGGAACGCCCCTGCAGGAACGAATATCCCCGGTCGCCGAAGCGCCCAAGGCTTCTCGTCACTTCGAGCCGGAGCCGGCCCACGAAGCCGTGCGACCGCAGTCAGGCCCCGGGCAGGCGGAGTTCGGCTCCCCGCGGCCCTCACAGGCCTCCGTGACCGAGCGCGGGCCCCGGCAGTCCCACCGCGGCTCTCCGGGGTCTGAGGCCCGCCCTGAGCCGCTTGTGACGGTCCGGCCGCCGGCCCCCGCCCCCAAGGCGTCTCCCGACGCCGTGCTGATCCGCCGGACCATGGCCGAGGTCGGTGACATCGCCGACAAGGTCACCTCCTACTTCTACGCGCTGCTCTTCGTGCGCCACCCGGAGCTGCGCCCGATGTTTCCCGCCGCGATGGACACCCAGCGGGACCGGCTGCTCAAGGCGCTGCTGACCGCCGCCGAGCACATCGACAACACCGAGGTCCTCGTCGCGTATCTGCAGAATCTCGGCCGGGGACACCGCAAGTACGGCACCCGGCCGGAGCACTACCCGGCTGTCGGCGAGTGCCTCATCGGCTCGCTCAGCCGGTACGCCTCCGCGATCTGGGACGCCGAGACGGAGGCCGCCTGGGTGCGCACATACACGACCATCTCCCAGGTCATGATCGACGCCGCTGCCGCCGACGAGCTGCGTGCTCCGGCCTGGTGGTACGCCGAAGTGGTCTCCCACGACCTGAGGACGCCGGACGTCGCCGTCGTCACGGTCCGGCCCGACCAGCCGTACGCGTTCCTGGCCGGGCAGTACACAAGCCTGGAGACACCGTGGTGGCCACGGATCTGGCGGCACTACTCCTTTGCCTCGGCGCCCCGCTCGGACGGGCTGCTGACGTTCCATGTAAAGGCGGTTCCGGCGGGCTGGGTCTCCAACGCACTGGTGCACCGCGCCCGGCCCGGCGATGTCATCCGGCTCGGACCGCCGTCCGGCTCCATGACCGTCGACCACACCACCGACAGCGGACTGCTCTGTCTGGGCGGCGGCACCGGCATCGCTCCCATCAAGGCCCTGGTCGAGGACGTCGCCGAGCACGGGGAGCGCCGACCCGTCGAAGTCTTCTACGGGGCTCGCACCGATCACGACCTCTACGACATCGACACCATGCTGCGGCTCCAGCAGAGCCACCCCTGGCTCGCGGTACGCCCCGTCGTCGACCAGCAGGCCCATCTCCAGCTGCCGGACGTCGTACGCGAGTACGGGCCGTGGAACGAGTTCGACGCGTATCTCTCGGGGCCGCCCGGCATGATCCGCAGCGGTGTCGACACCCTCAGGGACATAGGCATCCCGTCGGACCGGATCCGCCACGACTCGGTGGAAGAACTCGTCGGGGCCGGCGACTGACCCGCGGCGGCTTCCCTCGGCGTCAGCCCAGGTCAGGTGCGTGCATGGCCCGTACGCCTTCGATGTTGCCGTCGAGATAGTGCCTCAGCGAGAGCGGTACGAGGTGGACGGAGGCGATCCCGACCCGGGTGAACGGGACGCGGACGATCTCGTACTCACCGCACGGCTCGTCCATCTCGGGGCCGTGCCGCAGGGCAGGATCCATGGACTCCAGCCGGCAGACGAAGAAGTGCTGGACCTTCACGCCGGTCGCACCTCCGTCGTCACCGATGTGCTCGACGGTGTCGACGAAGCAGGGCACCACATCGACGACCTTGGCTCCGAGCTCCTCGTGCACCTCACGGTGGAGTGCTTCGACGACAGTCGTGTCCTCCGGTTCGACGCCGCCACCCGGCGTGAGCCAGTAGGGGTCGACGCCGGGCTTGGTGCGCTTGATCAAGATCAGGTCGTCACCATCGAGCAGAACGGCGCGGGCGGTGCGCTTGACCACGGGTCGGACGGTCATGGGAGAAATGTGGCCCGGCTGGTTCCACGTGAAACATCACCCAGCCGGGATTCCGTGTGAAACGCCCTGGAGCCCGTCCTGGGGTTCTGAGAAGGCGGGACTCCCGTCGCCCGAACCGTCGGCCTTCGGTCCTCGGCGACAGGCCCTGCCGCCCTGAGTCTCGGTTCCGGCCCGCGCCGGCGTCAGCCCCAGTCGGCAGCCGCTCGCAGCAGCCATTCGTGCGCCCGGGCGATGTGCGGCATCGCGAGCGTTCCGGTCCGGACGACGAGGAAGTACGTACGCAACGGGGGCACCGCCGGGTCGAGGAGTGCCACGACGTCTCCGCGTTCGATGGCATCGGCACAGAGGTATTTGGGCAGGACGGCGAGTCCGGCGCCCGCGGAGGCACAGGCGAGGACCGCCCGCAGATCAGGGACGACGACCGTGCCGGAGGCGGCCGGGCGGCAATCGAAGACCGAGGCCCAGTAGCGGGCGACGAGCGGCAGCGACTCGTGGACCTCGACGATGGGGAAGTCCTCGAGCGCGTGGGCGCCCTTCCGGCGGAGCTTTCCCGGCCCGACTTCGGCGGCCCAGCGCGGAGAGGCGACCAGGACGTGCTCTTCGTCGCAGAGCGGAGTCGCGGTGAGGAGCGCACCGCGTGGGCGGGCCGTCGTCATGGCCAGATCATGGTGTCCGGCGGCGAGCCCCTCCAGCGTCTCCTCCGCGTTGCCGAAGGAGGCGCGCAGCGTGAAGCCCTGGCCGTCGTCGCCGGTCAGCTCTGTGAGCGCGGGCAGTGCGCGCTCCGAGGTGAACTCCGGCGGCCCCGCGAGATGCAAGGTGCGCAGAGAGGAGTCCTCGTCCAGACCGGTCTCGGCTATCTCCACGAGGGCGTCGAGATGCGGCGCCGCCTTGTGGGCCAGTTCGTCGCCGATGGTCGTGGGGGTCACCCCGCGCGCCTGGCGAAGAAACAGGGGCCGTCCCAGCTGCCGCTCCAGTGTGCGGATCTGCGAGGTGACGGCCGGCTGAGAGAGCCCGAGCAGCGCGGCGGCGCGAGTGAAGGAACCGGCCCGGTGCACAGTCACAAACGTGCGCAGCAAGGCCAAATCCATGGTGCCCCTCCCCTTTCAGCACCCCCGCGCGAACCCCAACTATAAATAAGTCGATAGGTCTCTGTCGCTACGGTGATTGGACACTGACACAGAGTCAACTAGCCTTGTTTGCGCGGTTCTTCGCGCGCGGAACCGGGACGGTCCGAGCCACGAGGGGGGAGGCTCGGACCGTCCGTTGTACGTAGCGGGGGTACTGATCCCGCCACCATGGCCGCCCTACTCCGCGGAGGCGTCGAGGGCCCGCAGCACGTCCGTCACCAGGTCCTCGGGATCTTCGGCGCCGGCGGAGAAGCGGATGAAGCCCTCCGGGACCGCGTCCCCGCCCCAACGGCCCCGCCGCTCGGCCGTGGACCGCACCCCGCCGAAGCTGGTGGCGTCGTCCACCAGGCGCAGCGCGTCGAGGAAGCGCTCGGCATGCGCGCGTGTGGGCAGCGTGAAGGAGACCACGCATCCGAAGCGGCGCATCTGCTGTGATGCGATCTTGTGCGACGGGTCATCGGGCAGCCCGGGGTAGCGCAGCCCCGTCACCTCGGGCCGATCCCGCAGGGCCTCGGCGATAGTCCTGGCGTTGGAGGTCTGCCGGTCGGCCCTCAACTGGAGCGTGGCGAGCGAACGGTGGGCCAGCCAGGCCTCCATCGGGCCGGGGATGGCGCCGACGACCTTCCGCCAGCGTCGTACGGGAGCCATCAGCGCGGCGTCCCGCCCGGTGACGTACCCCAGGAGGATGTCGCCGTGCCCGGTGAGCATCTTGGTGCCGCTGGCCACGGAGAAGTCGGCACCCAGCTCCAGCGGGCGCTGTCCGAGCGGGGTCGCCAACGTGTTGTCGACGGCGACGAGCGTGCCCTGCGCGTGTGCGGCAGCGACGAGGCGTCGCAGATCGCAGACGTCGAGGCCCGGGTTGGACGGCGTCTCGATCCACAGCAGCTTCGCGCCGTCGAGCACCTCCAGCTGGGCATCGTCGGCGGTGGGGGCGGTGCGCACCTCGATGCCGTACGCGGTCAGCTGCTCGCGCACCAGCGGCAGTACCTGGTAGCCGTCGTCGGGCAGGACGACGATGTCGCCGGCGCGCAGTTGAGAGAAGAGCACCGCGGAGATGGCGGCCATGCCCGAGGGGAAGGCGAGCGTTTCCACGGAGTCCTGGCCGGTCGCTTCCAACTCGCCGATGGCGCGCTCCAGGAGCGTCCAGGTCGGGTTCTCGTCACGGCCGTAGGTGTACGGGCCGGTGGGCTCACCGGGCAGATGGAAGTGCGCGGCGAAGACCGGGCCGGGAAGGGTCGGCTCGTACTTGACGGGCTCGGGCAGCCCGGCGCGCACCGCGCGGGTGCCGTCGCCCTGCACCGTCGCGCGCGTGTCCTCGCTCCGGCCCGCGCCCCCACCGCTCGCCGTGACGAAATCCCCTGACGTCATGCTTCTCGTCCTCCCACTTGCTCTCGTACCGCGGCGAGCAATCCCGGGCTCGCCGCCTCCACCATCTCAAGACATTCCTCGAAGCCGTCCATATGTCCGTAATACGGATCGGGGACGTCCAGATCGTCGCCCGCGGCGGGGTCGTACGAGCGCAGCAGCCGGACCTTCGCCGTGTCCTCGGCCGTGGTCGCGAGGCGGCGCAGGGCCTTGAGATGACCGGTGTCCAGGGCGATGACGAGATCGAGACGGGAGAACCACGAGGCCTGGAACTGCCGGGCCTCGTGGTCGCTCTCGTAGCCACCCGCCTCCAGCACGGCGACGGTGCGCTCGTCCGCTCCGTCGCCCTCGTGCCAGCCGCCCGTCCCCGCGCTGTCGACCTCGACCAGCTCGTCGAGTCCGGCTTCCGTCACATGGGCGCGGAAGACGGCCTCGGCCATCGGCGAGCGGCAGATGTTGCCGGTGCAGACGAAGCAGACGCGATAGGGCATGGAGCTCTCTCAGTCGTTGTCGCCGTCGGGCAGGACGACGTTGAGCGCCCAGGAGACGACGGAGATGATCAGGCCGCCCAGGACGGCGGTCCAGAAGCCCTCCACATGGAAGCTCAGGTCGAGTTTGTCGGCGAGCCAGGAGGTGAGCAGCAGCATCAAGGCGTTCACCACAAGGGTGATCAGGCCGAGCGTGAGGATGAAGAGCGGGAAGGTCAGTACCTTCACGATCGGCTTGACCAGGAAGTTCACCAGTCCGAAGACCAGTGCGACGAGAAGGAGCGTGGTTATCTCCTTGCCCGTGCTGTCGCCCGTCAGGGTGATCTTGTCCAGGAGCCAGACGGCGACGGCCAGGGCCCCCGCGTTGGCGAGCGTCTTGACTACGAAATTCTTCATGTGTCTGATCGTGGCAGAAGAGATCGACTGGCAAGAAGGGGCTGTGGACACAGCCTGTGGCGTACGAGAGCGGACGAGGGCGATGAAGGCATTCCGACTGGATGAACTGGAGGCGGAGCGCGCCGCCAACGACGGCGCCTACCTGCAGTTTCTGCGCGAGCGGAACATGTCGGTCGGGCTGTACGCGCTCGACGCGGGCGGGCTCGACCCGCAGAAGCCGCACGCACAGGACGAGGTGTACTTCGTGGTGAGCGGACGCGCGTCGATCACGGTCGGCCTGGAGACCACCCAGGTGGCGCGGGGCAGTGTCGTGTACGTGCCCGCGGGGGTCGCCCACAAGTTCCACCACATCACGGAGGATCTGCGGGTCCTGGTGGTGTTCTCTCCGCCCGAGAGCTGACCTGCGTCTCAGGGTTCCCTAGGGGGACGGTCAGGGGAGGACAAGGGGTGCGAGGCCACCGCGCGGCCCCCTCTCCGACCTAGCATCGGATGCAGGACACAAGAGAACCCGGAATCGGTGTCCCGGTGTTGGGACCACGGGCGAGGAGAGGTAAGGACAGGGCGATGCGAGAGATCTTCAACGGTATGCCGTGGTGGGTGAAGTGGGTCGCGGTGCCGGTCATCGCCCTGGTGGTGTTCGGCGGCCTGATAGCGAGCGTCGTCACCTTCGTCGTCCTCGTGCTCTTCAAGGTGCTCATCTTCGTGGCGCTGGTCGGCGGACTGATCTACATCGTGCGGAAGTTCATGTCGGGTTCGTCCTCGCGCAGCGACTGGTGAGGCGCGAGAGGGTGAGCGGGAGGTAACGGCGAAAGGGGAAAGGGAACCCAAGGTTCCCTCGGGCGAGGGAAGTTTTCCGGCGAGGCCGTATGCCGGCCGTGACTGGCGGTTAAAGTCCGGAATTCGACGCGGGGGTCGACCCCCGCGGGCAGCGCACAGCCCCCTCCCGTGTTTCCCCGCACGGGCGGTCCTCCTCGCGCTTCGGGAGTGCCCCTTGGCCACGGTTGACACCGCACCCGCACCATCAGTCGCTCCGCCCTTCCAGCGATCGGGCATGCCCGCAGCGGCACGCGTTCCACCGGTCCAGCCGCGCACCTCGCCGGGGGAGCCGCCTCTTTCACGCTCCGCGTCGGTTTCGCCGGCGGAGTCGGCGCCGCCGCGGTCTCCGGTGGAGACACCCACGCGGCGCGCCCTGCCGGCGGACGGGCTCACCGGGCGCACACTGCCGTCGGTGACCCGCAGTCCGCGCTCCGCGGCTCCCGGGGCGGCACGGCTCGCCCGAAACCTTCCGGCGGAGCCCGAAGTCACCCCGCTGGATTCCCAGTCCACCACGTTGATCGGCTCGGTGCAGCGGGCCATGCGTCTGCTGGAGGCCGTCGCCTCGCGGGAACACGGCGCACCTGCCAAACAGCTCGCGCGGGAGGCGGGACTCGCGCTGCCGACCGCGTACCACCTGCTGCGCACCCTTGTTCACGAGGGTTATCTGCGCCGGGACAGAGGGCTGTTCTACCTCGGTGAGGCCGCCGAACGGCTGAGCAGCAGCGGAGCCCAGCAGAAACGTCGCAGCACGGTGAGTGACACGCTCGCGCACTGGCGCGACGCGATCGGCGCCCCCGTGTACTACGCGACCTACCGCGACGGCGAGATCGAGGTCGTGTGTGTCGCCGACACTCCGGCGAATCCCGCGGTCGAGGAGTGGGCCGACTTCCGGGAGACTGCGCACGCCCACGCGATCGGTCAGTGTCTGTTGTCCCAGCTGGACGACAAGTCCCGGCGGGACCACCTCGATCGGTACCCGGTGCAGTCGATCACCCCCTACACGGTGCGTGACAAGGACCGCCTGCTGAGGCGGCTCGAACGGATGGGGCGGATGGAACCGGTGGTCGAGCGGCAGGAGTACGCGCTGGGCGCGGTCTGTGCCGCGATCCCGATCACGGCGGGCAGTACCGCCGCGACCATGGCCATTTCCTTCCCGTCCCACCAGGTCGACCGACTGCTGCCCGCGGCACAGAAGCTGCAGAGCGAAATCGGCAGGCTGCTAGGGACACTCGCCATCTCTATCAGTATCTGAAAACTCACTCCTTGTGATCTGTCGTGCACGGTGAGCAATATTTCCAGCAGTGTCAGGGGGATGATTCCTGGCCAGTCGATGGCAAACGACGGGGTAGGCGATGCGCGAGTCGGTGCAGGCAGAGGTCATGATGAGCTTCCTCGTGTCCGAGGAGCTGTCCTTCCGCATTCCGGTGGAGCTGCGATACGAGACCTGTGATCCGTACGCGGTGCGGTTGACCTTCCACTTGCCCGGAGACGCGCCCGTGACCTGGGCGTTCGGTCGGGAGCTGCTGATCGACGGGGTGGGCAGGCCGTGCGGTGACGGTGATGTGCACATCGCTCCGGCCGACCCGGAGGCGTTCGGTGAGGTGCTGATCCGGCTTCAGGTCGGAGGAGATCACGCCCTGTTCCGGTCCGGGGCCGCACCACTCGTCGCCTTCCTCGACCGTACGGACAAGCTGGTGCCGCTCGGGCAGGAGCGCTCCCTCGCCGGTTTCGACACATCTCTCGACGAAGCGCTCGACCGCATCCTGGCGGAGGAGCAGAGCGCGGGCTGAAGCACCCGTACCCCCGAGCGGAGTAACGCTTCCTCAAGGGGGCGTGGGTGCCGAATGGTTCCGGCGTCACGGGCGGACGGCTCAGTGCTTGCGGCGGCGGCCCTTCCCGCTCCGTACCGGCGTCCTGGCACCCGCGGACTCGACGGGGCCGGTCACGGTCCCTTCACGGTCCGCGGCGACCACGAGGGCGGCCAGCGCGGTCGTCACCGGCACGGCGGCGACCAGGCCGATCGATCCGACCAGGGTGCGCACGATCTCCTCGGCGACCAGTTCGCTGTTGGCCACGGTGCCCACGCTGCTCTGCGCGATCGAGAAGAGCAGCAGCAGCGGCAGTGCGGCGCCCGCGTAGGCCAGGACGAGCGTGTTGACGACCGACGCGATGTGGTCGCGGCCGATCCGGATGCCCGCGCGGTAGAGGCCACGCCAGCCCATCGTGGGGTTGGCTTCGTGCAGCTCCCACACCGCGGACGTCTGCGTCACCGTCACATCGTCGAGAACACCGAGCGAACCGATGATGACTCCGGCCAGCAGCAGACCGCTCATGTCGATGGACGGGTACAAGCCATGGATCAGACCGGTGTCGTCGTCCGTGTTGCCGGTCAGCACGGCCCAGTCGATGAAGACCGAGCCGAGGATGCCGATCAGCACGAGTGAGAGCAGGGTGCCGACCACCGCCACGGATGTACGGGCCGACAGGCCATGGCACATGTAGAGCGCGATCAGCATGATGGCGCTGGACCCGACGACGGCCACGACCAGCGGGTTCGAGCCCTGCAGGATCGCCGGCAGGATGAAGAAGTTCAGGATCATGAAGCTGATGGCCAGGGCGATCAGTGCCATGACGCCGCGCATCCGGCCGACCACCACGACGACCACGGCGAAGATCCCGGCGAGCAGCGTCAGGGGAAGCTTCCGGTTCGCGTCCGTGACCGAGTACTGGAGGTCCTTGGGGGCGGAGGGCTCGTACGCGACGACGACTTTCTCGCCCTGGTGCAACTGCCGTGACTGGTCCGGCTGAACGATCTCGGTGAACGTGCGGCCCTTGTCCTTGCCGGTGTCGATCCGGATCGTCGCCTTCTTGCATTCACCCGTCGCCTGCAGCTGGGCGGAGGAGCCCTCGGCGGTGGAGGTGTCGCCCGTCGGGGTCTCCCCCGAGGCGTTCACGGACCTGCAGTCCACCTGGTCGATCCTGGTGACCGTCGCCTGCTGGGTCTGCCGGTCGAAGCCGACACCGGTGCGCTCGTGGGAGGGGGCACCGCCGGGCCACAGCACCACGAGACCCACCGCGACCGCGGCCGCGAAGGGGATCAGTACCGCGGCGATGACCTTGCGCAGGTGCTTGGAGACCGGCGCGGCAGGACCGTGGCTGTGCGAGTGCCCGTGCCCGCCGCCCGAACCTCCGCCCTGTCCGACGCCCGGCCCGTGTTCGCCGCCGTGCCCGTCGTGACCGCCGTCCGGTCCGGAACCATGGCCACCCCCCGGCCCATGCCCATGCCCATGGCCGTTGCCGGAACCATGTCCGTGGCCGTCGTCGGAGCCCGGACGGCGCGGAGACTCGGCCGGTGGGAACGGGGAGCGCTGGGGTGCTGTCACCGACCGATCATCGCAAGAACGACCAGGGCCCTCTGTTCACCGCGCCAAATATGACGCTAGCGTGGAGGCACCTTTGCACACGCGGGAGCTCGGAGCACCGGGCTGAGAGGGCGCTGACCTCCGTCTTCGCGATGTTTCACATGAAACATCGACGAACGGAAGCCGCTGCGTCGACCGCTGAACCTGTTACCGGGTAATGCCGGCGTAGGGAGTAGGTCTCATGACCAACAAGGACGTACGCACGCCTGCCTCCAGCCAGACGGGCGGGGTCGCTTCACCGTCGCTGAACGGGGAGGCCGGGAAGTCCATCGGCTGGCACAAGGCGTATGTCGGGGGTACGCGTCCCGATCTGCGGGTGCCGGTTCGTCAGGTGCACCTGACCAACGGGCAGTCCGTGACGCTGTACGACACCTCAGGCCCGTACACCGATCCGACCATCGACACCGATGTGCGCAGGGGGCTGGCGCCGCTGCGCGAGAACTGGATCATCGCCCGCGGCGACACCGAAGAGTACGCGGGCCGCCCCGCCCGTCCGGAGGACGACGGGATCAAGCACACGTCCCCGCGCGGCGGGCTGCGCAACCTGGACGCGGTCTTCCCGGGGCGACCGCGTCAGCCGCGCCGGGGGCGCTCCGGGCAGGCGGTCACCCAGCTCGCCTACGCGCGCCGTGGCGAGATCACGCCCGAGATGGAGTTCGTGGCGCTCCGGGAGAACGTCGATGGCGAAGTCGTACGCGAGGAGATCGCCGCCGGCCGCGCGGTGCTGCCCGCCAACGTCAACCATCCGGAGATCGAGCCGATGATCATCGGCAAGCGGTTCCTGGTGAAGGTCAACGCCAACATCGGCAACTCCGCGGTCACTTCCTCCATCGAGGAGGAGGTCGAGAAGATGACCTGGGCGACCCGCTGGGGCGCCGACACGGTCATGGACCTGTCGACCGGCCGCAACATCCACACCACCCGCGAGTGGGTGCTGCGCAACTCCCCCGTTCCCATCGGCACGGTGCCGCTCTACCAGGCGCTGGAGAAGGTCGACGGCCGCGCCGAGGAGCTGACCTGGGAGATCTACAAGGACACGGTCATCGAACAGGCCGAGCAGGGCGTGGACTACATGACGGTCCACGCGGGCGTGCGCCTGGCGTACGTGCCGCTCACCGCGAACCGTAAGACCGGCATCGTCTCGCGCGGCGGCTCGATCATGGCGGCCTGGTGCCTCGCGCACCACAAGGAGTCGTTCCTGTACGAGAACTTCGAGGAACTCTGCGAGATCCTCGCCGCGTACGACGTCACCTACTCGCTCGGCGACGGTCTGCGGCCCGGCTCCATCGCGGACGCCAACGACGCCGCTCAGTTCGCGGAGTTGAGGACGCTCGGGGAACTCAACACCATCGCGAAGCGTTTTCAAGTACAGACGATGATCGAAGGCCCGGGGCATGTCCCGATGCACAAGATCAAGGAGAACATCGACCTTCAGCAGGAGATCTGTGATGAAGCTCCGTTCTATACGCTCGGCCCGCTGACGACGGACATCGCCCCTGCGTACGACCACATCACCTCCGGCATCGGTGCCGCGATGATCGCCTGGTGGGGCACGGCCATGCTCTGCTACGTCACGCCCAAGGAGCATCTGGGCCTGCCCAACCGTGACGACGTCAAGACCGGCGTCATCACCTACAAGATCGCCGCCCACGCGGCCGATCTCGCCAAGGGGCATCCAGGCGCACAGGACTGGGACGACGCGCTCTCCGACGCCCGCTTCGAGTTCCGGTGGGAGGACCAGTTCAACCTGGCTCTCGATCCGGACACGGCACGGGAGTTCCACGACGAGACGCTGCCGGCCGAGCCCGCCAAGACGGCCCACTTCTGCTCCATGTGCGGGCCGAAGTTCTGCTCGATGAAGATCAGTCAGAGCATCAACGAGCGGTTCGGCGGTGACGCGGGCGAAGGCGCCTCCGCGGAGGAGGTCTCCGCGGGCATGCTGCAGAAGTCCCGGGAGTTCGCGGAGGCGGGCAACCGCGTGTACCTGCCGCTGGCCGACTGAGCCGCTCCACAGGGGCGCGGTCCGGGGCACGGAACGCCCGGACCGCCGCCCTCGGGCCGCCCGGTCATGCCGCGGCGTCCTGTGGGTACCAGCGCAGTTCCACCGTGTTCCCGTCCGGGTCCTGGACGTAGACCGAGGTGGCGCTGCCCCGCGCGCCGAAGCGTGCGACGGGACCCTGAAGCACGGTGAAGGATCCCGACGCGATGACCTCGTCCCAGTCCAGCGGTTCCACGGTGAGACAGATGTGGTCGACGTTGGACTCCCCACGGGGGCCGTCCACCAGGTCGATGATGGTTTCCGCGGTGATCCGCACCGACGGGAACGGGACCTGGCCTGCTCGCCACTCGGCAAGGCGTACAGGTGCCAGTCCGAGAAGCCCGGTGTAGAAGCCCAGGGACCGTTCGACGTCCGCGACGTTGAGGACCAGGTGGTCGAAGGCCTTCACGCGTATCGCGGTCACTTGGTCTCCAGGGCGACGGCGCGGCGGAGCCACTCACCGAAGAGGACGGGGTCGACCTCGTCGGTACGGCTGAGCTTCACCGAGGCCATCTGGCGGGCTCCGGCGACCAGTCGGCCCGATGGATCGGCCACCTCCTGGCCGCGCCAGAGGCCGAAGGTGACGTAGGACGTGTAGCCCTTGAGCAGACAGATCGGGGTCTGACCGGGCTTGGCTCCGAGGCTCCAGGTGGGATGGCCGTGCCAGAGCGCGCCGGAGCCGTCGGGGAGGGCCGAGTCGATGACAGGCCGGATCTTCTCGCCGATGTCGCGCAGGGGGCCGTCGAGCCCGTTCAGGTAGGAGGTGATGTCCGAGGCGTTCATGTGAGTCCTGTTCAGGAGGGGTGCGTCCCGGGCTCCCCAAGGGGGCCGGTTGGACGCCATCTACGATCCGCCGCGGGACCGAGGCCATCAAGGCATGATCGACGTACGACCGTTGAGCCAGATTTAACGCCGGGGGGATTCATGCTGGAGCGGCTGGAGATCGAGACCTTCCTGACCCTGGCCGAGGAACTGCACTTCGGCCGGACCGCGGAGCGGTTGCTGATCACGACCGGGCGGGTCAGCCAGGTGACCAAGAAGCTTGAACGCAGGGTCGGCGGGCCGTTGTTCGAACGCAACAGCCGTTCCGTCCGGCTCACTCCGATCGGCCGGCAGCTGGCGGCCGACCTGGTGCCGCTGGTCGCCGCGATGGAGGCGGCGCTGCGCAGGGCGGCCGATGCCAGTCGTGGGGTCACCGGGGAGCTGCGGGTCGCCTTCCTCGGCGAATGGACGGCACCCGCGCTGCTCAGGGCGGTCGGTCTGTTCGGTGAGCGGCACCCCGATTGCCGGGTCGATGTACGGGAGGTTCAGCTGTCCAACTCCCGGGCGAGTCTGGTGGACGGTTCGATCGACGTCCTCCTCGCCTCGTTCCCCTTCGACGGAATGGCCTGCGGCCCGGCGCTGCTGCGGGAGAGACGGGTACTGGCTGTGGCGGCCGGTCATCCGCTCGCCGGCGAGGAGCGGGTGTCCGTCGAAGTACTCGCGGAACACCCCGTGGTGCAGTACCCGGCGGTGACCTCGGCGGGGTTCAAACGGGACCGCACACCGGACCGCACTCCTTCGGGCAGGCCCGTTCCGAAGGGCCCGGTCGGCGGGTCGTTCTCCGAAATGCTGACTCTGGTCGCGATGGGCCGGGGTGTCCTCCCGGTCGGGGAGCACTCCCGCCAGTACTACCCCCGACCCGATGTCGCGTACGTGCCTCTTCACGACGCGCGGCCGATCGAACGGGGACTGGTGTGGAGGGAGGGCAACAGCACCGAGCGGGTGCGCGAGTTCGTACGGGCCGCGACGGACGCGACCGGCTCCCCCTGAACCGGAGCCGGAGCCGGAGCCGGAGCCGGAGCCGGGAGCTGTGAGCCGGGAGCGGTGAGTCGGGAGCCCGACCCCATTCGCCGGGGGTTCCGTCTTCGGAGCGGGAGCGGGGGCTTGGGTCCGTCCGATGGGGGCGGATGCGTATCGGACGGTTCCGGTGCCGGGTTCTCTAGGCAGACTGGGCACATGACAGCGACATCGATGAGCAAGGGCGCCAACCTTCCCGTCGCAGCGCAGGAGGTGCGGGTCGTGCTCGGCTGGTCCGGGGGCCCCGGTGCTCCGGACGCCGATGCCTCGGCTCTGCTGCTCCGTGCGGACGGACGGGTGCGGGACGACGGTGACTTCGTCTTCTACAACCAGCCGAGACATGCCTCCGGTGCTGTGCGTCACCTGGGGAAGCGGAGGGAGGGTGGCGGGACGACGGACACCGTCGGGGTGGATCTGCGCGCCCTGGAGCCGGAGATCCAGCGCGTCGTCCTGGGCGCCTCCGCCGACGGGGGCACCTTCGGCGGGCTGACGGGTCTGAGGCTGACGCTGCTCGACGCCGGGACCGGGCAGGAGCTGGCGCTCTTCGAGATGGAGGCGACGACGGAGACGGCATTCATCGGGGGTGAGCTGTATCTGCGGGGCGGCCAGTGGAAGTTCCGCGCGGTGGGCCAGGGGTACGACTCCGGACTCGCCGGCCTGGCCACCGACTTCGGGATCAGCGTGGACGAGGAGCCGGGCGCGTCCGGAAGCGCGGGTTCCGGGAGCCGGGGCTCCGGTGGCGCGGCGCCGGGATTCGCGGGCTCCGGAGACTCCTCGCCCGGTGTGGCGGCGGCTCCCGCGACCACACCCGCCGTTCCGCCTCGGCCCACGATGCCGCCCCCGTCCGCCCCGGCGCCGCCTTCCGCCCCTCGCCTGATCAAGGGCGAGGACCAGTTGCCCGTGGACATGCGCAAGCGGCTCTCCCTGCGCAAGGAGCAGGTGGCGGTCAGTCTGCGCAAACACGGGGCGGTGGGTGTCAGGGCCCGCGTCATCCTGGTTCTGGACGCCTCCGGGTCGATGTCGTTCCTGTACTCGAAGGGCGTCGTGGCCGATGTGGTGGAGCGGATGGCCGCGGTGGCCGCCCAGTTGGACGACGACGGCGAGATGCAGGCGTGGACCTTCGCGTCGAACCCGGCCCGGCTGCCCGACCTCGCCGTGGGGGACCTGCCGGAGTGGCTGGAGCGCCATGTCCGGGTCGGTGAACTGACCCTCTTCCGGCGGAGCAAGAAGCCTCGGAAGGGGATGCTGCCCGGCCAGGTGGACATGCGGGCGGTCGGCATCCAGAACGAGGAGCAGAAGGTGATCGCCGAGGTCCGGACGTACGTCCGTGAGCACCCGGCCGCCGATCCCACGCTGGTGCTCTTCTTCTCCGACGGGGGTGTCTACCGCAACAAGGAGATCGAGAAGGAGCTGCGGGAGGCGGTGGACGAGCCGATCTTCTGGCAGTTCGTCGGACTGGGGCGCTCCAACTACGGCGTACTGGAGCGGTTCGATACGCTGCCGGGCCGGCGTGTCGACAACGTGGGGTTCTTCGCGGTCGACGACATCAGCCACGTACCGGATCCGGAGCTCTACGACCGGCTGCTGTCCGAGTTCCCGTCGTGGG
Source organism: Streptomyces sp. NPDC060027 (assembly GCF_042737005.1). Taxonomy (NCBI): domain Bacteria; kingdom Bacillati; phylum Actinomycetota; class Actinomycetes; order Kitasatosporales; family Streptomycetaceae; genus Streptomyces; species Streptomyces sp. NPDC060027. The sequence goes on along the minus strand of NZ_JBHWVI010000155.1, from coordinate 325 downwards.
TGAGCGAGGCACGGCGACTGGGCATCTTCTGACCGACCCGATCCCGAGGGCATCCGACGACGTCCACGGTCCCGCACTCGAGGTAGCCGTACGAGCCCGCGTCCGGGCTGGTCGTCACGGAGCCGAGTCCCGCGGCGGCCGTACGGACCGTGAGCCGTGGGGCGTACGAAATCCGGAGCCACGGCGGGTCCTGGGACCGCTCCCGCGGCGTGCGCCCGGGACCGCGCCCCGGACGGCCGCGGCTGTCGTACCGGCCCGCTCCCGCGGCGTGCGCCCGGGACCGCGCCCCGGACGGCCGCGGGCGAGCCGCGGGGGCCCGGGAGGC
>NZ_JBHWVI010000154.1:0-20814 GCF_042737005.1 Streptomyces sp. NPDC060027 | reverse complement strand
GACCCCTTCCAGCCCGTCCGGCGTTTGAGGACGAGGCCGTTCAGGCCGAAGGGGGGTCTGGGGGTGCAGCCCCCGGGGTCGGGAAGGGCAGGGGCGGAGGGGGCGAAAACACCGAGGGCCGGTCCCGAAGGACCGGCCCCGTGAGGACTGGGCGCCGCAGGAGCGACCCCGCTCCTACAGGAACGCCAGGTTCACGACCCAGAAGGCGGCCGCCGCGACGACCGCCGCCGCGGGCATGGTGATGAACCAGCCGAGGACGATGTTCTTGGCGACACCCCACCGCACGGCGTTCACCCGCTTCGTCGCCCCGACACCCATGATCGCCGAGGTGATGACATGGGTCGTGGAGATCGGCGCCTTGAAGAGGTAGGCCGACGCGAACATGATCGACGCACCGGTCGTCTCCGCGGCGAAGCCCTGCGGCGGATCGAGCTCGATGATCTTCCGCCCGAGCGTCCGCATGATGCGCCAGCCACCCGCGTACGTACCCAGCGACAGCATCGCCGCACAGACGATCTTCACCCAGACCGGGATCGGGTCGTTCGGCCCCTGAACGTCGGCGATGACCAGTGCCATCACCACGATGCCCATCGTCTTCTGGGCGTCCTGAAGACCGTGCCCGAGGGCCATGCCGGCCGCGGACACGGTCTGCGCGATACGGAAACCGCGCTTCGTCTTGTGCGGGTTGGACCGCCGGAACATCCACATGATCGCGGTCATCACGAGATAGCCGGCGAGCAGGCCGATCACCGGCGAGAGGAACATCGGGATGATGACCTTGTCGAGCAGGCCGCTCCAGTAGACCGTCGTGCCACCGGCCAGCGCCGCGCCGACCATGCCGCCGAACAGGGCGTGCGAGGACGAGGACGGCAGGCCGAAGTACCAGGTGATCAGGTTCCAGGTGATCGCGCCGACGAGCGCCGCGAAGAGGATGCCCATCCCCTTCGAGCCCTCGGGCGTCTGGATCAGCCCCTCACTGACGGTCTTGGCGACCCCGCTGCCGAGGAACGCTCCGGCGAGGTTCATCACCGCGGCCATGGCGAGCGCGGCCCGCGGCGTCAGGGCACGCGTCGACACGGAGGTGGCGATGGCGTTCGCCGAGTCGTGGAAGCCGTTCGTGTACGTGAATCCGAGCGCGACCCCGATGGTCACGATCAAAGCGAAGGTGTCCATGAACGGGTCAGGACTCCTTGACGGCGATGGTCTCCACCGTGTTCGCCACGTGCTCGAACGCGTCGGCAGCCTCCTCCAGCACATCCACGATCTGCTTGAGCTTCAGCACTTCCATGGCGTCGTACTTGCCGTTGAAGAGGTGGGCCAGCAACTTGCGGTGGATCTGGTCGGCCTGGTTCTCCAGACGGTTGACCTCGATCCAGTACTCGGTGAGGTTGTCCATGGTCCGCAGGTTCGGCATGGCCTCGGCGGTGAGCTCGGCGGCCCGCGCCAGCACCTCGATCTGCTGCTCGACGCCCTTGGGCAGTTCCTCGACCTGGTACAGGACGACCAGATCGACGGCCTCCTCCATGAAGTCCATGATGTCGTCGAGGGAGGAGGCGAGGTTGTAGATGTCCTCGCGGTCGAACGGCGTGATGAAGGAGGAGTTCAGCTGGTGGAAGATCGCGTGTGTCGCGTCGTCACCGGCGTGTTCCGCGGCCCGCATACGCTCTGCGATCTCGGCCCGGGCGGACGAGTCCGCCCCGAGCAGTTCCATGAGGAGTTTCGAGCCCGTGACGATGTTGTCCGCGGATGCGGAGAACATGTCGTAGAAGCTCGTCTCCCTGGGGGTCAGACGAAAGCGCACGTGGGGTCCTCGGGGTGCTTCGGTTCGGTCAGGCTGATGCTAGGCGCATCATCCGGCCACGGCTAATGGGCCGTCCCCCAGTGTCGCCCATCAGGCACAGTGATCAGCACGGGGTCCGGTACCGGCGCCGGGCAAGGGCTCTCTACCCAGCAAAGTTCGATACCATATACCCACCAGGGGTATATACATGTGGCGTTTCAGACATGATCGCCGATCGAATCCAGCAGGAGGACGCGATGACGACCACCGAGGCCGGCGCGACGGCGCCCTCCGGCGACGCTCAGGAGATCGTGACCGACCACGACCGCGGCGTCCACGGCTACCACCAGCAGAAGGACGAGCACCTGAAGCGGCTGCGCCGCATCGAGGGGCAGATCCGCGGTCTCCAGCGGATGGTCGACGAGGACGTCTACTGCATCGACATACTCACCCAGGTGTCCGCCTCCACGAAGGCCCTCCAGTCCTTCGCCCTCCAGCTCCTGGAGGAGCACCTGCGCCACTGCGTCGCGGACGCGGCCCTCAAGGGCGGCGACGAGATCGACGCGAAGGTCGAGGAAGCCACGAAGGCGATCGGCCGCCTGCTCCGCACGTGAAATACGCGAGAGACGCGTGGGCCGCGGGGTGGGCGACGCGGACCGCGGGGGGAAGGACTAGTCCGCCGCACCCCGTTCACGGGTACGCTCTTCGGCCACTTTCAGCACCTCGTCGATGCTCTCGAGGCTGAGCCGGTCCTCGTGGGCGGCCGAGGCCGCGATGATCAGCTCGCCGCACAGCTCGATCTCGGCGAGGGCCACGTGGTCCTGAACTGCCGTACCGCCGACCGGAGCCACGTGCATCACCTCTTCCTGCCGTCACCGACTTCCTAGAGTAGGGAGCGGCCTACGCACCGCGCATGGCACGGAAGGGCCATTTCCGGCCCTCCTGTGAAGCTACGGCTCCGGATGCTCTTGCCCATTTCTCCGGAACCCACTAGTCCGCGATCTTCCCGGCGAAGATGTCCGCGGAATCCGGCAGCCGCACGTCGGCGGGGCTGCCGAACTCGTACAGCAGGATGGTCGAGGCGACCGCGACGGTGCCCTTCTGCTGCCCGTTGACGAAGCTGAACCGGTGCCGGACCTTCCGCAGCCGCCCCTGCTCGTCGAGGTAGGCGTCGAACGGCACGTCGGTGGTGGCGAACCCTTTCGCCGCCGCCCTCAGCGCCGGCCGCTGCCCCCGCGAGGCGTCCCGCGCGGCGATGCCGAGGTCGGCGGTCCCGCGATAGTGCCGTACCGGGACCCCGGCCAGCTCGGTCTTCCCCACGTAGGTCACCGCCCGCGCGCCGCGCAGCAGTTCGGCGGCGGCGTACGGGTCGGTGGCGCCGCCCGTGACCAGGTTCCCGTCCGTGAGACCGCCCGTCGCCACGCGGACCCATTTGTCGGCGGGCACTCCGGCACCCCTGTTCTTCATGAACAGAGCGCCCGGGGCGAGGAGTTCGGTGATCGGCCGGTGCTCCGCCGTCCCCGCGGGGTCCTGCGGCAGCATCACCTTCAGCCGCCCCGTCTGTTTCCTGAAGTCGTACACGCCCTGCCCGCGGATCGTGACCCGGGTCCCGCCGGTGGCCATCTCCATCGACGTACTGGCCTTCGCCGTGCCCGCGCGCTCGAGCGCACGCGCGGCCTGACGCAGCGTCTCGACGGTGCCGGGGCCCGTGCGGACGTCGTCGGCGACGGCCCCGCCGCCCGAGCATCCGGTGCCACAGGCCATGAGCCCCGCCGCGGCGAGCGCGACCACGACCGCCCGCCCCTGCTGCTGCGCCACCATCGTCCGCCGACCCCCAGCCGGTCCGTCCCGGGCCTTCCTGTCGTTCCGCTTAACGACGGGTGGGAGCGCTCGTCACGCGGGAGGAGTCCGTTCACTTGCCATGGGTAACGTTGTCGGTGTGGAGCAGCAGAAGCACGTGGACGCTTCCCCCGAACACCTCACGACGACGATCGAACAGGGCCGGTTCTGCCTGGCCCGCTGCACCTGCGGCTGGCAGGGCCCCGCTCGCCGCGCCAGAAGCCAGGCGCGTACGGACGGAGTGGCCCACGTCGCGACCGTGGTCGCCTAAGGCCCCCTTCCTCCCCACCCCCTGCTCGCACCCACCCCGCCGTGCCCGGTCCGGAGCGCGCGTGCTGAGATGCGGGTGCTGTAGCGGTTCTGCGACACGCGCGCGTGGAACCCCAGGGCCCGGGGGCCCGTCTCGTTCCACGGAACCCACGGGAGGCGCACATGCAACGGCGTACGTTCATCGGCGGAGCCACCGCCGTCCTCGCGGCGGCGACGACGTCCGCGTGCAACGGCAGCGACGGTGGCGGCGGCAGCGCCTCCGGCACGGCCGAGGGCAAGGGCGCCGAGAGCACCGGCATCCGCACGGCGACCGCCGCCAACCGCGCGGCCGCCAACTGGACCCGGCTCGCCCATCAGCTGGACGGCGCCCTGGTCCGCCCCGGCGACCGGAGCTGGCCGGCCGCCCACCAGCTGTACAACACGCGCTTCGACAACCTGAAGCCGGCCGCCGTCGCCTATGTCGCGCACGCCGACGACATCCGCACCACCATGGAGTACGCCCGCGCCCACGGCGTGAAGGTGTCGATCCGCAACGGCGGCCACTCGTACGCCGGTTGGTCCTCCGGCAACGGTCGCCTGGTCATCGACGTGTCCAAGCTGAACAAGATCCGGGCGTCGGCGAACGAAGCGGTCGTCGGCGCGGGTTCCAAGCTGATCGACGTGTACCGCGCGCTGGCCGCGAAGGGCGTCACCATCCCGGCGGGTTCCTGCCCCACCGTGGGCGTCTCCGGCCTGACCCTCGGCGGCGGCCACGGCGTCGTGTCACGGGCGTACGGACTGACCTGCGACAGCCTCACCCAGGCGACGCTGATCACCGCCGACGGCAAGCAGCTCATCGCGAACGCCACCGAGAACAAGGACCTGTTCTGGGCCCTGCGCGGCGCCGGCAACGGCAACTTCGGCGTCGTCACCGAGCTCCGCTTCAAGACCCACCCGGCGCCGCAGGGGGTCACGGCGTACATGACCTGGCCGTGGTCCAAGGCGGCCGCCGTGGTGAAGGCCTGGCAGGAGTGGGGGCCGAGCCAGCCGGACGAGATCTGGTCGTCCTGCCACCTGTCCAGCGCGGCCGGCGGCACGCCCACCGTCTCGGTGTCCGCCTTCTCCCTCGGCACCTACGGCGAACTCCAGAACGCCGTGGACCGGCTGGCCGACCGGATCGGCTCCCCCGCGCGCAGCGTCACCCTCAAGCGACGCTCGTACGAGGACTCGATGGAGCTGTACGCGGGCTGCTCGTCCTTCTCCGCCGACGCCCAGTGCCATCTGCCGGGCTCGACGCCGGGCCGCAGCCCGCAGGGCGTCCTCGGCCGCGAGACGTACACCGCCCGCTCGGACTTCTTCGACCGCTCGATATCGGCGTCCGGCGTACAGACGCTCCTGAATCAGATATCCGCGGTCCGCGGCGGCGCGGGCAGTTTCGCGTTCATCGCGCTCGGCGGAGCCGTCAACCGTGTCTCGCCGACGTCCACGGCGTTCGTGCACCGCCGCTCGCGCATGCTCGCCCAGTACATCGCCTCCTGGAAGGCGGGCACCTCCGGCAGCACCGCCCAGTCCTGGCTGACCGGCGCGCACGACGCGATGGCCCGCCACGCCTCGGGCGCGGCCTACCAGAACTACACGGACGCGTCGCTGACCGACTGGCGCAAGGCGTACTACGGCGACGCGGCCACGCGTCTCACGGCCCTGAAGCACCGTTACGACCCGGACCGCTTCTTCTCGTTCCCCCAGGCGCTGTAACCGCGGGCAGGCTCCGTAGCCGCCCGCTGCCGTAGGGCCGGGCGGCTCGAAGGCTACGCGGCGAGGTCCCGTTCCTCGGAGTGCTCGGCCCGCGCTCCCGGGATCAGGGTCTCCTGCCCAGCCGGTACGGCGTCCCGCGCACGGATCAGCCGGCCGGCGCGCGGGGCCTTCTCGACGGCCTTCATGACCGGGGTCAGCAGCGCCATGGCGAGCGGCGACAACAGCAGGACGACGGCCGTGCCGAGCGCGAAGCCGCCGATGACGTCCGTCGGGTAGTGCACGCCCATGTAGACCCGGCAGAACCCTTCGAGCAGCGCGAGCCCTATCCCCGCGAGTCCGAACTTCCGGTGGGCGACGAAGAGTCCGACGCCCATCGCCATGGTGAGCGTCGCGTGGTCGCTGACGAAGGAGAAGTCGGTCTTGCCGCTCACGAGGACGTCGAGGCCCTGGTGGTCGACGAAGGGGCGGGGGCGCTCCACGAAACCCCGTATCGGAACGTTCACGAGGAGCGCGATACCGGCCGCGAGCGGTGCCCAGACGAGTCCGGCCACGGAGGACGCCGCGTCCGCGTCGGCCCGCCGCCGGACGCTCCACCAGCACCACACGACCAGCAGGACCATCGCGAGCAGGAGACCCCACTCGCCGACAAACTCCATGATCCGGTCGAACCAGTGCGGCGCGTCCTTGGCCAGGCCATTGATGTCGTACAGCAGGTCGACGTCGGGGTTCGAACCGGATTCGGCGAGTCCAGCCATGGTGCTGCGGCCCCTTCGTCGTCTTTCCCGCGGACACGCCCTTTCGCGCGCCGCTCGATCCACCCCCGTGGTGTAGATCAGTTCTCTACGTCAAAAGGAACGCACAGTCCCCTCCACTACGTTCCACACTCCACGGAATGATCACGCAGACGTTATCGAAGAGAGATACATCGTCGCAGATCAGGGTGGGTTCAGACCGAAGTGGGCAATGCTTTCGCGCCATCCTCTGTCACCCGGGTGGCCCCGAAGTAGTCGGGTGTGTCGACGGGGTCGAAGCGGATGACGGCCCCCGGCCTGGGGGCGTCGATCATGTAGCCGCCGCCCACATAGATGCCCACGTGCCGGATGGCACGGGAGTTGGTGAGGTCGTCCGAGAAGAAGACCAGATCCCCGGGCAGCAGCTCCTCCCGCTTCGGGTGCGGCCCGGCGTTGTACTGGTCGTTGGCGACGCGCGGCAGGGTGACCCCGACACTCTCGTACGCGGCCTTGGTGAGCCCCGAGCAGTCGAAGCGTCCGCCCTGGTCAGCGGTGCCGTTGCCGCCCCACAGGTAGGGCGTGCCGAGCTTCTTCTGCGCGTACGTGATGGCCGCGGCAGCCTGCTTCGAGGGGTCCACGCGGGTCACCGGCGCGGCGAAGCTCTTGGAGAGCGTGGTGATCGTCTTCACATAGTTCCGGGTCTCCTTGTACGGCGGCACGCCCCCGTACTTGATGACCGCGTAGGCGCCCGCGTTGTAGGCGGCGAGCATGTTCTCGGTGGGGTTCCCCGGCGCGTCCTTCACATAGGAGGCGAGCTGGCAGTCGTACGAGGCGGCCGACGGAATCGCGTCATTCGGGTCCCATACGTCGCGGTCGCCGTCCCCGTCGCCGTCGACTCCGTGCGTGGCCCAGGTCCCCGGAATGAATTGCGCTATCCCTTCCGCTTTCGCCGGACTCTTCGCGTTCGGATTGAACCCGCTCTCCTGATACAGCTGGGCGGCGAGCAGCGCGGGATTGATCGCGCCGCAGAGATTGCCCCACTTCTGGACGAGCGGCTGATACGCGGCGGGTACAGCTCCCTTGGCGAGTCCGACCGATCCGCCGCCGATGCCGTTGGCGAGGTTCCCGGCCACCATGTAGACGCCGACGACGAGCAGCATCACGAGGCTGAGCGCCGCTCCGATGGCAAGGGTCGCCGCGATCCATGCCTTACGCACCGTCAACCGCCCCTCACCGCACAGGAGTCCGCCGACGTCAGTGTAGAGGCGGCCCCCGCGCGACAGGGCTGTCGCGCACAAGGACGGCGCATATTGCGCCGGACAGGCTCTAACCCGCCCGGCCGGCCTCGCGGTAGAGGTTCGCGGCCTCGGTCCCGAACACGGCGCTGTACGAGACGTCGGCGGTGTTCCCGCCCTGTTCGTGGCCGCCGATCACCCCGACGACCGCCCCGTCCCCGTTCACCCAGGGACTGCCGCTGGTCCCGCCGGTGAAGGCGGGACAGGCGACGCGCTGCTGCGTACGGCTGTGCGCGGTGGGCTTGTCCGTACAGGTGATGGGGGCGTCGGCGGAGCTGGGGTACCCGGTGACGGTGACGGCGGTGGCCCCGGTGGCGCGGTGCGCGGCGAAGGCGATACCGCCTCCGACGGCGTCCTCGACCTCCTTGCCGTCGCGGGTGCCGAGGACGGCGAAGGCGATGTCGCTGTCCTCGTCCTGGCCGTCCGTCCACCCCTCGGGGAGGAAGACCCCCTCGACGTCCCAGAACCCGTACGGCGCGCCGCCGTCCCGGTAGCCGGGCGCGAAGGAGAGGGCTCCTCCCCCGTCCAGGCAGTGGGCGGCGGTGAGGACGAGATCCCGCCCCGCGCTGTGCACGACGGAGGCGGTGCAGAAGTGCCCGCCGGAAGCGCCGCTCGTGGCGCTCCCGTGGAACAGGGCGCCCACGCGGGCGGTCCGGCCGTTCTCGGCGGCCTGGACGGTCACGCCGAACGGTCCCGGGCCGTCGTCGGCCGCCGCCACGGACGCGGAGGTCGCGGCCAGCAGCACGGCCGCCGCACCGAGCAGCGCGGGCCGCCGGGCGCCGGGGGGACGGGTGACGCGGGTGCGCTTCATCGCCTCTCACCTTGCCCCGAGCGGGTGAGCAAAACCCTCGGACCAGTCCGAGTATCACCTGTGAGAGCCCGCCCCGCCCGGCCACCGGTGCCCGGCGGCCACCGCGCACCGCTTCAGCCCCGAGCCGCCCGCCCGGCACCCCGGCACTCCGCCCACAGCAGCTTCCCGCCCCGCGACGCCCCCAGCTCGCGCAGCGCGGCGACACCCCAGGCGTCGGCGCAGGCCCGGACGAGGTGCAGCCCCCGGCCGTGCTCGCCGTCCTCCGGGGCCGGGCCGGCGGGAGCGCCCTCACGGAATCCGGACGGAACGGTCGGGTCCGAGTCCCACACGGCGACCCGCAGCCGGTCCGGCTCCGCCGAGAGGAGTCGGAGAGCGGAGGGGCCGGGTGCGTGCAGATGGGCGTTGGTGAGGAGTTCGGAGGCCAACAGCTCGGCCGTGGGCGAGAGTTCGGTGAGCCCATGGGCGGCGAGAACGGCGCGCAGGGTGGCACGGGCGACGCCCGGGGCACGGGGATCGTGCGGGAGTTGGAGGGTGTAGGACCAGGGCGGGGATACGGTTGCCAAGGAAGTCTCCGATCACGGAGGGGAGTTGGGTGGTGTCGTGTCGCTACGTTGCCCAGTGACCGCGGCCGCTCCGTCGAGCGGGGTGCTTCTGGGCGGGACGCCCGCCACTAAAAGTAGCGGCCCTGGATATATTCTTCACCCGAACCAAGGGAAAGTTAAAAGCTTCCACCCGTGTGGGTGACGATCAGCGCGGAGGCGAGGATGCCCGTGAGGACCAACCCGACAGGGCGTCAACTCCGATTCGGCGCCGAACTGCGCAAGCTGCGCGAGCGGGCCGGCCTGACATCAACGGAGGCCGCACAGCGCCTCGGCATGAAGCAGGCGCAGGTCAGCAACATGGAGACCGGACGGCTCGGGGTGAGCGCCGAACGCGTGCGCACGCTCGCCTGTCACTACGACTCGTCGGACAAGGCGTTGGTCGAGGCCATGGCGGGAATGACCGGCGACCGGAAACGCGGCTGGTGGGAGGAGTACCGCGAGATCCTGCCCACCGGCCTGCTGGACCTCGCCGAGCTGGAGCACCACGCCAGACGGCTGCGCACCGCCGTGACAGTGCACATCCCTGGCCTGTTCCAGACCACGGACTACGCCCGCGAGATCTTCCGCCAGGCCGTACCTGAACTCCCACCGCCGGACATCGAGCATCGGGTGTCGTTCCGGGTGAAGCGACAGGCCGTCCTCTTCCGGAGCCCTCCGACCCCGCATCAGGTGATCATTCACGAGGCCGCCCTGCGCATGATGTTCGCTGGCCCTCGGGTGACCCGGGATCAGCTCACCTACCTGTTGGACATGAACGAGCGCGAGCACATCGCTGTCCACGTCCTCCCGTTCCGCTCGACCGTCTTCCCCGGCTCAGGACAGTCGATCTACTACGCAGAGGGACCGGTGCCGCAGCTCGACACCGTGAACCTCGACCAGTCGCACGGCCCCGTGTTCCTCGACGCCGAGGCCCAGCTGGACAAGTACCGCGTACTGCTCGACCGCATGGAGGCGGCTGCCCTCACCCCCGAACAGTCGCAGATCTTCGTCCACAACATCCTCAAGGACCTGTGAAGGAGTCCGTGATGCCCACGCTCACGTGGCAGAAGTCGTCGTACTGCCCGGAAGGCAACTCCTGCGTCCACGTGGCCGGAGAGCGCGCCTCCGGCGCGATCCACCTCACGGAATCCGGTGACCCGAGCGGAGCGATACTCACCGCCGCGCCCGCGGCCTTCCGCTCCCTTCTCCGTACTCTCAAGCAGGGCAGGGAGGAGCAGGACCGTGACTGACATCCCCCCGAACCTCGACTGGGTGCGTGCCGCCCCGGAGGACGCGACGGGTCCGGGTCCCTGGATCGAACTCGCCTTCGGCGAGGACGACCTGGTCTACATCCGGGAGACCGGCGACCCCGGGAACGTCGTCACCACCACTCGCAGGAAGTGGGACGCGTTCGTCCTGGGCGTCCAGGCGGGCGAGTTCGACCACTTCGTGGCGGGGCTGGAGGACGGGCCGCCCCCGGCCCCCGCCGAGGGCGGCTCATGAGGTGAGGACGGGCGGCCTCACGCCGATTCGGCCCCCGTGTACGCCGCGGTGGTCCGGTCCGCCGAGGCCCGCGCGGCCTCCTCCGGCTCGCCACCGGCGACATTCGCCTCGTACCAGCTCTCGCTGCTCAGCGCGATGAAGCGGAGGCCCTCGTCGGAGGCCAACCAGGCCATGCTCTCCTTCGGGTCCAGGGAGCCCCCCGGGGAGCCGAGGTGGCCGGCCAGGCCCATCAGGCCGAGGTCCCAGCCGACGCCGACCGCGCCGGGCCCGAACTGGTCCCAGCGTTCGTCGCCGACGTGGGCGATGTGTTCGAGCTGGAAGCGGGTGCGGTCCCCCTCCGGGGTCACGCTCACCTCGATCCAGCTGACCTCGCCGCCGTACTCCCAGGTCGCGGCGAAGCTCTCCGGCGGCTCGCAGCGCTCGATCGTGCCGCCCGCGTTGCCCTCCAGCTGGTAGGTCCCGCCGAGGCGGAGATCACCGGAGACGGGCAGGAACCAGCGGGGGATGCGCTCGGCCCTGGTGCAGGCATCCCAGACGTCCTCGACCGTCGCGTCGTGGGTCTGGCTCAGCGTCACCACACGGGCCTCGCCCGCCTTGAACTCGCGCGTGCCGACGGTGCGGCGCACGGCGTTGATCTGGTAGGTCACGTCGATCACGGTTGCTCCTCCGGAGGTCTTCCCTTGGCGTCGCGGAACCGGTCCAGCCACACGTCGATATCACCAGGGGGGCAGGCCCCGGGGCACCCCGGAGGGCGTTAGCCTTGAGATCACCGGTTCGGCGTACTGCGTCCACCTCACGCGGGCGCGGCGACCCGGGGAACATCGGCTCGACGGACCGTCAGAAACGGTACCGCGGGGCCGCGTCCGTTCGAATGCGTCCCGCGCGTGAGCCGTAGAAGGGGACAACGACGGAACCACGCGCGAGGTTTCGCTTCCACTTCATTGCCCGGCGTGACCGGCCGTGATACACAGAGTGACCATACGACTCTTCGTATACCGCCGTACGCCTCCCGCGAGGGTCCCGCGTACGCCGGTGACGAGGAATTCGTACGAATCCCGCCAACCAATGACGTCAAGTCGACATACGACGGCGTCATTGTCGGCGAGAATGGGCCCGACCTCTGCGCAGTGGCAGGGGGTGCAGAACTACCCACTAGGGGCGGTGACTTACATGCTTTTCGCAGCCGACAAGGGCGACATCAACACAATCATCGGTGGAATCGCCCCAGACTGGGGTCCCTTCGGCAGCCTGGGCAACGAAGCGAAGGTGATGGTCGAGGTGGTGATGGCGGTCGCCATCCTGCTCTGCCTCGGCATCGCGATCTGGGGCGCGGCCAAGCAGCGCATCGGCGCGACCGCCCTCCGCGACACCTTCAGCGCCGAACAGGGCAAGGGCCTCATCATCGCCGGGCTCACGGGAGTCTTCATCATCGGGTCCCTCGGCACGCTCTTCACCATCGTGTACGGCATGGCCGTGTAGCCCGGCCGGGCGCGCCACCCCTGGCGCACCGTCAGTCCCCGGCCGGGCGCGCCCGGATTCTCTCCACTCCGACCCACCCGTCCGTCGTGCCCACCGGCTGAGGTTGCGTTTCCCTGATGTCGAGTCACCACACCGCGCCCGCGCGGGAACCAGCACGGCTACCGTCGTACTACTTGGTTCAGCGAGAGGTTGAGGGGGCGTACGCGGCATGAGTCTCGGTGACGAACCCGGGTACGGCGACGCCTCGCGCGGCGAGGACGGAGGGTACGGGGGCTCCGGCCAGACCCGTACCCGCCTTCCCGACCGCCCCGGCGACGTCTACGGCGGCGCGCGTCGCCGCGGATCCTCCTCACGGAGCCTGATCACGGTCGTCGGCGTGGTCGTCCTCCTCATCGCCGCGATCGCCTTCGCGAACCGCGGCGACGACTCGCCGTCCTCGGGCGGTGAGGACGGCGACAAGGCGAAGACCTCTCCCACGGCGGCCTCCGGCGACCACCCGGTGGACTCGAAGGTCGCGGGCATCCCCTCAGGCTTCCCCCACACGGGCGAGGGCGCACAGAGCGCAGCGACGAACTACGCGGTGGCGTTGGGTTCGACCGACATGTTCGACACCGAGCAACGGCACGCGATCGTCGACGCCGTGTACGTGCCCGACGTGGCCGCCGCACGGCAGCCCGATCTGGACGCGGCGTACTCGAGTGAGAAGTTCCTGACGAACATCGGTCTGGACAAGACCGGTGCCGCGCCGACCGGACAGACCTTCATCTCGCGCATCGTCCCTGTCGGCACCAAGCTCACGGCCTCCAGCACGAACAGCGCCAAGGTCGAGCTCTGGTACACATCGCTCTTCGGCCTGTCCGGCGAGGGGTCCACCAACCCGGTGTCGGAGAGCTGGTACACGACGACCTACCAGCTGAAGTGGGTCAATGGGGACTGGAAGGTCACCGACTTCACGCAGAAGGACGGGCCCGTCCCGGTCGGACGGGACCAGAAGGCCTCCACCGCGGACGACATGACCAAGGCCGTCGAGGAGTACGGAGGGTTCACGTATGCCCGCTAGCAAGCAGCGCCGTGTCCTCTCGCTCGCCGCCACGGTGGCAGCGGTGCAATCGGCTGCCGTCCTGACGGCCACCAAGGCCGTCGCGGCCCCCAGCCCGACTCCCAGCGGTAACGCCTGCGATCTCGTCCGCGGCCCCGCCAAGAAATACTGCGAAAGCGACAACAAGGGATCCGGTCGGTCGGGGCTCAGTGACACCCCCGGGCTCGGGTCCACGTTGGACCCCCTCTCCTCCCTGGCCAGGGGCTGTGCCGACGCCGCCTCCTGGACCGTCGACAAACTCTCGGCCGCCGTGAACGACACCGCCAACGTCGACTTCACGAACCCCAAGTTCCTCCAGCAGTACGCCGTCGTCTTCGCGGCGTCCTCGATCCTGACCCTGCTGCTGTGGCTGCTGGCCGTGACGAAGCGGGCCGTGCGAGGTGTCCCCCTCGGCACCGCCCTCTCCGAGGCGATCGGCTTCCTCTGGCTGACGGTGCTGGCCTCGGCGTTCACGCCGCTGATCCTCTACACGGTGGTCTCGGCGACGGACGGCGTGACGGAGGTACTGGCCAAGACGACCGGCAACCAGACGGACACGTTCTTCGGGACGTTCTCCGGCGCGCTCAACAAGGGCGACGACATCGGCGGCGGCCCGATCATGCTGATCGTCGTCTCGCTGGTCTCGATCCTCGCCGCCGGAGTCCTCTGGCTGGAGCTGGTCATCCGGGCCGCCCTGCTCTACGTCGGCGCCCTCCTCGGCACCGTCGTCTACGCGGGCCTCGTCGACAAGAACCTGTGGGGCCACGTCCGCCGCTGGGCGGGCATCATGATCGCGGTGATCCTGGTCAAACCGGTCATCGTGATAGTGCTCGGCCTCGCCGGAGCCCTCAGCACCGACAGCGGACCCGACGCGTTCTCCGCCGTCGTCTCCGGACTGGCCATCATCCTGCTCGCCATCTTCGCCAGCGCGATGATCTACCGCTTCGTACCGGGCTTCGGCGACGAGATCGCCGGCTCCCGCAACAACCGCATCATGCAGGGCGCCGAAGGCAAGGCCGCCGCCGTGATCAGCTCGCCGGCCACCCTGGTCGCGCAGGGCATCAAGACGCACAGCACGCGCGCCGACAACAACGGTGGAGGAGGCGGCAACAGCCAGCCGCGCCCCTCCAACCCCGCGTCCGGCGGGGTGGCCGCGCACAGCAGTCGTACGCCGAACGGAGGCGGCGGATCTGTCCCCTCCGCCGCACCCCCACCGCGTACCAGCCCGGTCAACACCCCGCACGCGAGCAATACCCGCAACAGCAGTACCAACCGCACGGGAGGTGAAGGGCGTTGACGACCGAGTCCCACTTGTCCCATCCGGTCACGCCCCGCCGTACATATCTGATCGGTCGCGCCCGGCCGAACGCGATCGTCGGCCGGAACCGCGAGTCCGGCGAGATCGCGCTGATCATCGGGGGCGCGTTCCTGGGCATGATGTGCGGCCTGCTCGTCCCGGTCCTGTCCCTGCGGATCGTGCTGCTCATGGGCTTCCCCCTGCTCGCGCTCGCCGCGGTGTACGTCCCGTACAAGCGCCGCACGTTCTACAAGTGGTTCGAGATCAACCGCAGTTACAAGCGGAGCCTGCGCCGGGGAACGGAGTACCGCAGCCATGTGATGGAGGCCGGTACCCGCGTCGACGGGAAAGAGATCGAGATCGGGCCGCCGCCCGGCATCGGGCGGATCTCCTGGCTCGCCGCCCCGTTCGGACCCGACGAGATCGCCGTGCTGCTGCACGCCGACCGGCGGACCGTGACGGCCGCGATCGAGATCGAGGGGCCGGGTGTCGGTCTGCGCGACAGCGAGGACCAGGAGGCCCTCGTCGACCGTTTCGGCACGCTGCTCAAGCACGTGGCGAACGGCGACGGCTTCGTCACCCGCCTCCAGATGCTCGCCCGCACCCTCCCCGCCGACCCGGACGCCCACGCCAAGGACGTCACCGTGCGCGGCGACGAGCGGGCCCCCGGATGGCTCCAGCAGTCCTACGAGCAGCTCCAGTCGATGGTGTCCACGAGCAGTGAGCAGCACCGGGCCTATCTCGTCGCCTGTATGCACTACTCCCGCGAACTGGCCTCCGAGGCGCAGGCCATGGCACGGGCGGCGCGGCCGCAGGGCGGGCGGAAGCTCGACCGGGACGCCGGACTCGCCGTCGTCATGGCCCGCGAGCTGACCGACATCTGCTCCCGGCTCCAGGAAGCCGACATCCGGGTACGCCAGCCGCTCGGTCAGGGACGGCTGGCCTCCCTCGTGCACTCGATGTACGACCCGGACCACCCGATCGACCACATCCAGGCGATGACCAAGCGCAACGCCTGGCCGGCCGAGCTGGACGCCATGGAGCCGACGTACCTCCAGGCGAAGACCCGCGAGTCCTCCACCCGCGCGCCCTGGTGCCACGCCACGGCCTGGGTGAAGGAGTGGCCGATGACCCCGGTGGGCGTCAACTTCCTCGCCCCGCTCCTCGTCCACACCCCCGACGTCATCCGCACGGTCGCCGTGACCATGGACCTCGAACCCACCGAGATCGCCATCGAACGCATGCTGACCGAGAAGACGAACGACGAGGCCGAGGCCAGCCGCGCCGCCAAGATGAACCGGACCGTCGACCCGCGCGACATCGCCTCGCACAACCGCCTCGACCAGCGGGGCGAGGACCTCGCGAGCGGCGCCGCGGGCGTCAACCTCGTCGGCTACATCACGGTCTCCTCCCGCTCCCCCGAGGCCCTCGCGCGCGACAAGCGCACCATCCGAGCCTCGGCCGGCAAGTCGTACCTGAAGCTGGAGTGGTGCGACCGCGAGCACCACCGGGCCTTCGTCAACACCCTCCCGTTCGCCACCGGAATCCGCAGGTAGGGGCTGATGCACTGATGCGGGATCCGCTGTCCGCCGCGACGGACGCCTTCACGTCCTTCCTCTTCGGCAAGGTCGAGACGACCCGCCTGCCCGTCCGCACGTCCACGGGCCAGGCGCAGGCGGTCTACCTGCCCACCGCCGCGCCGGGCCTCGGCGACTCGGGCGTCATCATCGGCCGCGAGGTGTACTCCGGCAAGGGCTACATCTACGACCCCTTCCAGCTGTACGGGCAGCAGCTCCCGGCCCCGCACTGGCTGGTCCTCGGCGAGTCCGGCAACGGCAAGTCCGCCCTGGAGAAGACGTACGTCCTGCGGCAGTTGCGCTTCCGCGACCGCCAGGTCGTCGTCCTCGACGCCCAGGGCGAGGACGGTGTCGGCGAATGGAACCTCATCGCGGAAGAGCTGGGGATAACTCCCATCCGGCTCGACCCGACGGCTGCCCTGGACATGGGAATCCGGCTCAACCCGCTCGACCCCTCGATCACGACCACGGGCCAGCTCGCGCTGCTGCGCACCATCATCGAGGTCGCGATGGGCCACGGCCTCGACGAGCGGTCCGGCTTCGCCCTGAAGGTCGCGCACGCCTACGTCAACGAGACGATCGTCGAGCGCCAGCCGGTGCTCACCGACATCGTGGAACAGCTGCGCCACCCCGAACCGGAGTCGGCCGAGGCGATGAACGTCGCCATAGACGACGTACGGGCGTGGGGCCTGGACGTCGCACTGGTCCTGGACCGGCTCGTGGACGGTGACCTGAGGGGCATGTTCGACGGCCCGACGACGGTGGGCATCGACCTGGACGCCCCCCTCATCGTCTTCGACCTGTCGCACATCGACCGGAACTCCATCGCCATGCCGATCCTGATGGCGATCGTGGGGGTGTGGCTGGAGCACACCTGGATCCGGCCCGACCGCAAGAAGCGCATCTTCCTGGTGGAAGAGGCGTGGCACATCATCAACAGCCCCTTCGTGGCCCAGCTGTTCCAGCGTCTGCTGAAGTTCGGGCGGCGCCTCGGCCTGTCCTTCGTGGCCGTGGTCCACCACCTGTCGGACGTCGTCGACGGAGCGGCGGCCAAGGAGGCCGCCGCGATCCTGAAGATGGCGTCGACGAGAACCATCTACGCCCAGAAGGCGGACGAGGCACGATCGACGGGCCGGGTCCTCGGCCTGCCCCGCTGGGCGGTCGAGATCATCCCGACGCTGACCCCCGGCATCGCGGTCTGGGACGTCAACGGCAACGTCCAGGTGGTCAAGCACCTCATCACCGAGACCGAACGCCCGCTGGTCTTCACCGACCGGGCGATGACGGAGTCGTCCGCCGACCTCCTCCTCTCCGACAACGCGATGCGCGCCGCCGAACTGGAGGCCGAGGAACGGGCGGCGGCCTTCATGGAGCAGCACCTCAGCGATCTCGACGGCTCCTCCGAGTCCACGGTGGCCTGAGATGAGACAGGACGACCGGCACGACCCCCGGCGCGAGGCAGCGGGCGGCATCCCCGACGGCCTGCTGATCGGGGTGCTGGGCTTCCTCCTCGGCATGACGCTGATGGTGTGGACGGCGACGGGCCTCGCGGGCTGGTTCTCCCGCGGCGCCTGGCCGGACACGATCACCTTCGCCCGTACGCCACTGGCCATGCGGCACCTGATCGGCGCGCCGCACGACATCCCCGGCGCCTGGCCCGACACCCCCGCCGCGCAGCTGTCCGGCTACGGCCTCTTCTGGGGCCTGTTCATCGGCCAGCTGATGGTGCTGCTGGTCCTCACGGTGTTCGTGATGGGAACGGTGGCACGCTGGCGGGCGGGACGGACCCGAAGACGGGCACAGGCCGCCGCGTCCGCGGACGCCCCCGGCCCGCTGGTCCCGCCGGCGAGGACGGAACAGCGGCCCACCGCGAGGCAGCCGATGCCGGCGCAGCCCCTGGAAGCCGCCTACACGGCGGCGGAGGGCGAGCGAGCGGGCGAGTGGGCACACGAACGTACCGGCGAACGTACGGGCGAACGTCAGGGCGGCCGGGAGGCCGTCCCCACCGCAGCACCGGCACCCGCACCCGCCGCGGCGGCCCAACCCACACAGGCCGCCCAACCCACGGCGGCAGCCGAGCCGAAGCCCACGTGGACCGCCACCCGCGCCGTCGTCCTCGCCCCCGCCGAGACCCGTCACCCCACCGCGGCCCAGGCCGTACGCGACGCCGAGGGACCCGTCCTCGTCATCACCTCCGACCCCCGCATCTGGTCGGAGACCAAGGACGCCCGCGCCAAACTGGGTCCCGTCCTCCTCTACGACCCGACCCACCTCTGCGACACCCCGGCCCGGCTCCACTGGTCCCCGGCGGGAGGCTGCGAGGACAAGGAGACAGCGGCTGCCAGGGCCGCCGCGCTCCTCGCCCCGGTGCGCCCCACCGCCAAGGCGGACCAGGCGATGGCCGATGTGGCGGAAACGCTCATGCGCAGCTACCTGCACGCCGCCGCCGTGGAGGGCAAGACCTTCCGCCATGTCCACCGCTGGGCCCAGGGCTCCCAGGTGCAGGACGCCGTACGGGCCCTGCGCACGCATCCCAAGGCCGCGTCCGGCGCCGCCGGCGAGCTGGAGGCCGCCCTCATCTCGCACCCCGAACGCCGGGACATCGCGCAGGAGCTGACGGCGCGTGCGCTGTCGTCGTTCGGCACGGTCAACATCCGCGAGTCATGCACTCCGAACCGAACTGACAGCCTCGCCTTGGATTCCTTCGTGGACGAAGGGGGCACGCTCTATGTGGTCGGCGAACCCATCGAGGACCCCAAGGCGAACCCCGGCGCCATGCCGCTCCTCACGGCTCTCGCCTCAAGCGTGGTCGAGCGTGGCCGGCGCATGGCCGAACGGTCATCCTCCGGTCGCCTCGACCCACCACTCACGCTCGTCCTGGACGACGTCGCGGCGGTCGCTCCGCTCCCCCAGCTCCCGGACCTCCTGACCACGGGACCGGCCCGCGGCCTGCCGACCCTGGCGCTCCTCCGCTCCCGCGAACAACTCCGGTCGCGCTGGCCGCAGTACGAACCTCCGGTCTGACCCCGGGCCCGTCGCCGCCCGCGCCCGGACCGACCGAGGAGGCCACTCCACGGGCCGCCCTACCCCCGGGTGATCACGAACTCCAGGTCCAACTCCCCGGTGCCCCCGGGCATCGGAGCGGTCTCTCCGCTGGGTACGAAACCCGCCTTCCGGTAGAACGCCTCGGCGCGGCCGTTCCTCTCGTGAACGAAGAGCCGCACACGGTCGAGCCCGATCCCCCAGGACCACGCGAGAGCGGCGTCGAAGAGCGCCCGGGTCACCCCGGCCTCGCTCCCCCGGTACTCGGGCCGCACGAACACCCCCACCAGATGGGCCTGGTTCAGCTCGACCACCTTCCCGAACGGATCCCGCTCCCCGGCCTTCTCGACCAGCACGGTCACGGACCCGACCCACACCCCGTCCTCGGCCACGGCCACGATCTGCTGCCGCTCCATGACACCGACGGCCGCTCCGGCCGTCCGTTCCTGCCAGAAGGCATCGGACTTGGCCGCCGCCTCCTCATGCGTCTCCAGGAACGCGAGATGCGCGACGGGGTCCCGCAGGGCGTCGAGCCTGAGCTCCTTCACCTGACGCCACTCGTCGGGACGTATGGAACGGATCACTTGGGTCATGGGGATCACCGTAGTACGCGCGTACTACCGGGCTCACCCGATATCCACCCTGCCGATCACCGCCGTCCGGACCCCCGTCATGCTCTTCCCTGTACGACATCGCCAACCGACCGATCCGGTCACATGCCAGCTCGCCAGGGAGAAACGCCGCATGCCCAAGGTTCAACTAGAGGAACTCCGCACCGTCATTCACCCCACGGGCAAGCTGGACAGCAGGGCCGAACACTGGGCCGGCCGCCTCTACATGAGGTCCCTCTCCCTCCGCGTGACCCGCCACCTCGTCGACACCCGCATCTCGCCGAACCAGATCACCGTGATCATGGTCTTCGCGGGAGTGCTCTCCGGAGTCGCCCTGATCCTGCCGGGCCTCGGCGGTGCCGTGCTCTCCGTCCTCTTCATGCAGCTGTACCTGCTGCTCGACTGTGTCGACGGCGAAGTGGCCCGCTGGCGCCGCCAGTTCAGCCCGCTCGGCGTCTACCTGGACCGCCTCGGCGCCTACCTCGCCGACGCGGCCGTGATGGTCGGCATGGGTATCCGCGCCGCCCAACTCGGCCTCGACCTCTATCTGGTGGCCGGCCTGGCCGCGGCCATCGGCGTCCTGCTCCTGAAGTCGTCCTCCGACCTCGTCCACGTGGCCCGCTCCGACAGCGGCATGCAGAAGGCGACCGACGCGTCCGTCGTCCCGCGCTCCAGCGGACTCGCCCAGATCCGCCGGCTGGCCTCGGCCGTCGGCCTCCACCGCCTGGTCAACGGCATCGAGTGCACCATCCTGCTGCTCGTGACCGCGGTCATCGACCTGGCCCTCGGCGACCTGACCGCCACGCGGATCGCGACCGTCGCGGTGACGGCGATCGTGTGGCTGCTCGTCCCCGCCCACATCGTCTCGATCGTCGCGTCGTCCCGCCTGAAGTAAGCGCACCACGAGAAAAGGGGGCGGTCTCCACGTGGAGACCGCCCCCTTCCCCATATCCCTACGCTCCGGGCCGTTGAGGTCCGTCCTATCCCCATGGCCCGGTTGCCTCGGGGTCCGTCATACCTCGACCCCGGCGCCTTGAGGTCCGTCATATTCCTCTACCTCGGCCCTTTGCGGTTCCGGAAAAGGGACCCTGAACGCAGAAAACCCCCGTGACCGGTTTCCCGGTACGGGGGTTTTCTTCAAAATTTGTTCGGCGGCGTCCTACTCTCCCACAGGGTCCCCCCTGCA